>JAPVSP010000074.1:0-21198 GCA_047519685.1 Chloroflexota bacterium | reverse complement strand
GCCCCCCTTGCGACGAGCGCCGGACGACTGTTCGACGCGGCCGCGAGCCTGCTCGGGCTGCGCGACGTCGCCGAGTTCGAGGCCCAGGCGGCGATCGATCTCGAGATGGCCGCTGCGCCCGGCGTCCGTGGCGACCTGCCGTACCGGCTCGTCAGGCGCGACGGGCTCCTCGTGTTCGACCCCCGCGCGACCCTCCGGGCGATCCTCGAGGGCCGGGAACGCGAGGTCCCGGTGGCGACGCTCGCCGCGCGCTTCCAGGCGACCGTCGCGAACGTCACACGCGAGCTCTGCGCGGACGCCCGTTCGGCGACCGGGATCCGGACGGTCTGCCTGTCAGGGGGTGTCTTCCAGAACCACTGGCTGAGCGCCAGCCTGCTCCGGCGGCTCGCCGGGGACGGCTTCGAGGTCCACATCAACGAGCGGGTGCCTGTCAACGACGGCGGGATCAGCTATGGCCAGGCGGCCGTCGCGGCCGCCCGGATGGCCGGAGCGGGCGATCCACGGCTCGGCTCCGCGAGTCGCGGCTGAGGAGGTGGCCATGTGCCTCGGGATCCCCGGGCGGATCATCGACGTTCGCGATGAGGCCGGGCTCAGGATGGGCCGGGTCGACTTCGGCGGCGTCCGCAAGGAGGCCTGCCTCGCCTACGTGCCCGACGCGTCGCCGGGCGACTATGTCGTCGTCCACGTCGGCTTCGCGATCAGCAGGGTCGACGAGGAGGAGGCGCTCAAGACCCTCGAGCTGCTCGAGCAGATGGGCGACCTCGTCCAGCAGGAGCTGGCGACGATGGGCCCGGGGATGCGCGCCCCGGCGGTCGTCGACGAGACCGGCGCGCCGGTCGGACGACCGGGCGGAGGCCCCGCGTCATGAGGTACCTCGACGAGTACCGCGACCCGGTCCTCGCTCGCAGGCTCATGGCCGAGATCCAGCGGGTCGCCACCCGGCCGTGGACCCTCATGGAGGTGTGCGGCGGCCAGACCCACACGATCGTCAAGGAGGGCATCGACGAGATGCTCCCGGCCGGCATCCGGATGATCCACGGGCCCGGCTGCCCGGTCTGCGTGACGCCGCTCGAGCAGGTCGACAAGGCGCTGGCCATCGCCGCCCAGCCGGACATCATCTTCACCAGCTACGGGGACATGCTCCGGGTGCCCGGCTCGGCGACGGACCTCCTGGCGCTGAGGGCGCGCGGGGCGGACGTCCGGATCGTCTACTCGCCGCTCGACGCCGTGAAGATCGCCGTGGCGAACGCTGATCGGCAGGTCGTGTTCTTCGCCGTCGGCTTCGAGACGACGGCCCCGGCCAACGCGATGGCCGTCTGGCAGGCCAGCCGGCTCGGGATCGACAACTTCTCCGTCCTCGTCTCGCACGTGCTCGTGCCGCCCGCGATGATCGCGCTGCTGGAGTCGCCCTCGAACCGGGTCCAGGCGTTCCTCGCCGCAGGCCACGTGTGCGCGGTCATGGGCTGGACCGAGTACGAGCCCATCGCCGAGCGCTATCGCGTGCCGATCGTCGTGACCGGCTTCGAGCCGCTCGACCTCCTCGAGGGGATCCTCATGGCGATCCGCCAGCTCGAGACGGGCCGTGCGGAGGTCGAGAACCAGTACGTCCGCGCGGTCCGCCGGGAGGGCAACCGGCAGGCCCAGGAGACGGTCTTCCGCGTCTTCGAGATCGGCGAGCGGACCTGGCGCGGGATCGGCGAGATCCCCGCCTCGGGCTATCGGCTCAAGCCCGCCTTCGCCCGCTTCGACGCCGAGCGCCGGTTCGCGGTCGAGGACGTCCACACCCGCGAGCATCCGGCGTGCATCGCCGGGGCGATCCTGACGGGCGAGAGGACACCGCTCGACTGCACCGCCTACGGGGTCCTGTGCAGCCCGCAGAAGCCGCTCGGCGCTCCGATGGTCTCCTCGGAGGGGACCTGCGCGGCGTTCTTCGCTGCCGGTCGCGGCCTGGGTGCCCCCGCCCGTCCGCTCGCGTCGGCGCTCTCCGGGGAGACGACGCGATGACCGGCCGGCGGTCGCCGCGAGGAGAGGTCGCGTCCGGCTCGACGCCCGACCCGCTCGCGGCCGTCTGCCCCGCACCGATCCCCGAGGTCCAGCGCGTGCTGCTCGGGCACGGCTCGGGTGGACAGCTGTCGGCCGCCCTGATGCGCGACCTGATCGCCCCGGCGCTCGCGGACGTGAGCCCGGGCGGGCCGCTGAACGATGCGGCGGTCGTCGAGATCGGCGGCCGGCGGCTCGCCTTCACGACGGACTCGTTCGTGGTCAGCCCGCTCACGTTCCCGGGGGGCGACATCGGCGAGCTGGCGATCAACGGGACCGTCAACGATCTGGCCATGATGGGCGCCGTCCCGGTGGCGATCTCGCTCGCCTACGTCATCGAGGAGGGCCTCCCGTTCGAGGAGCTCCGGGCGGTGACCGAGTCGGCCGCCCGTGCGGCCGCGGTGGCCGGGGCCCGGATCGTCACCGGCGACACGAAGGTCGTCGGGCGCGGCGCCGCCGATCGGCTGTTCGTCAACACCGCGGGCATCGGCCTGGTGCCGGATGGCGTCGCGCCGGCCGCCGACCGCGCTCGACCCGGCGACGCCGTGGTCCTCTCCGGCCCGATCGGGCTCCATGGCGTCGCGATCATGAGCGTCCGCGAGGGCCTCGAGTTCGAGGTCGAGATCGAGTCCGACACGCAACCGCTGGGCGAGCTCGTCGCGTCGATCGTGGCCGCGGCGCCGGACGTCCATGTCCTGCGCGACCCGACGCGCGGCGGCCTGGCCTCGGCGCTCAACGAGATCGCCGCCGCTTCCCGGGTGGGGATCCAGATCGACGAGTCCGCCGTCCCGATCCCCGGCCCGGTCCGCGCCGCCTGCGAGATGCTCGGCCTCGACCCGTTCCACGTGGCCAACGAGGGCACGTGCGTGGCGATCGTGCCGCCAGGGTCGGCCGATGCGGTCGTCGCGGCGATGCGGGCGCGAGCCGAGGGAGCCGAGGCGGCGATCATCGGTCGAGTCGTCGCCGAGCACCCCGCGACGGTCACGGTGCGGACGCTCGTCGGCTCCGAGCGGATCGTCGACATGCTGGTGGGAGAGCAGCTGCCGCGGATCTGCTGAGCCGGCAGGACGGCATGCGCGCGGATGTCGAGGGACTCCGTGGGCGGCGGCCGCGTGGCGACGACGTTCGGCCGGGGGTCCGGTGACCTTCGGCCCTGCCGGCCGGGTCCCCCGGCCCGTCGGCCCGTGCCGGGCGGCACTGATGCACGAATGCGCATAGATCGCATGCTGCGTGCATGGACGAGATCACGGTCCTGCAGGCTGAGATCCTCAAGACGCTCGCCAGTCCCCGTCGTCTCGAGATCCTCCATCGACTGGCTATCGAACCCCATGAGGTCGGCCGGCTGGCCGACGCCCTCGGCATCTCTCAGCCGAATGTCTCGCAGCATCTTGCGGTCCTCCGTTCCGCCGGCCTCGTCGAGGCCGAGCGCGAGGGTCGGGAGGTCCGCTACCGGCTCGCCGACGCCGACGTGATGGTCGCGTGCGACGTCATGCGCCGCGTCCTCGAGCGTCGGCTGGGCCATCTGGCCAGCCTCGTGAACGAGGACGAAGCCGCCGGCAGCGTCACGGTCGCGACCGGCGGGAACGGCGTCGAGGCGGCCTCCGCATCTGTCGCCTCGAGGTGATCCCGTGGACGAACCGATCAACCTGGTCCTCTTCTCGGGGACCGATGACAAGCTGCAGGCCGCCGCGGTCCTGACCGCCGGCGCGGCCGCCCTGGGTCAGCCAGTCCACCTGTTCCTGCAGTACTGGGCGCTCGATGCCTTCCGCAAGGAGCGCATCGACCTGGACCACGGCCTGGCGCCCGAGGCGGGCGAGGCCGGTCGTCGAGCCGTCGATGCGCTGCGAGCGGCCGGGCAGGCGAGCTGGGCCGAGACGCTCCGCCAGGCGAAGGAGCTCGGCGAGGTCGACGTCCAGGCGTGCTCGCTCTCGATGGACCTCCTGGGCATCGACGAAGCCGACCTCGATCCACTCGTCGACGGCGTCGAGGGTGTGACCGCCTTCTACCTGAATGCCGGCCAGGGCCGGATCGTCTTCATCTGACATGACGGAAGCGAGCCGCACATGGAAGGGAGCAACCACATGCTCGCCATCGCGAAGACCCTCGATGCCAAGGGGCTGAACTGCCCGATGCCGATCGTCAAGACGGCCATGGCCATGAAGGACCTGACCTCGGGAGACCTGCTCGAGGTCCTTGCCACCGATCCGGGATCGGTCAAGGACTTCGCGGCCTGGTCGAAGTCGACCGGCAACGAGCTCCTCGAGCAGGACATCGACGGATCGGTCTTCCGGTTCGTCCTGCGCAAGAAGTGAGGGAGGTCGGATGACCACCATCGTCGAGCGGCCGGACGCCCCGGTCGCCGAGCCCGCCCCGCAGCCGGTGCCCGAGCACGAGCACGAGGCAAAGCCTCGCGACATCCTGATCATCAACTACAGCGGAGAGCTGGAGAAGGTCTGGGCGACCATGCTGCTCGCCTCGACCGCCGGGGCGATGGGCGCGAAGTGCCGCGTCTTCGTCACGTTTTGGGGCCTCCAGAACTTCGTGAAGGACTCGCGCCGGATCACCGGCCAGAACTGGATGCAGAAGATGCTCTCGTTCATGCAGCGACCGGGCATCAGCCATCGGAAGCTCTCGAAGATGAACTTCCTCGGGATGGGCCCCTGGATGATCGGCAAGCTCGCCAGGCAGTACAAGGACGCGAGTCCGAAGGAGCTGCTCGAGATCGCCCAGTCGATGGGCGTCGAGTTCATCCCCTGCCAGATGACGCTCGAGCTGTTCGGCCTGACGCGGGACGACCTGATCGAGGGGATGGCCGAGCCGGTCGGTGCCGCCACCGTCATCGGGCTGATGCAGGACGGCGCCGCCCCGCTGTTCATCTGAACCACCGCCGGCCCGGTCGATCCACCCCGGGCCGGCCGCGCCCGCCATCCGTATCCCGAAAGGAAGGGTCATCGTGACCGAGACCGCCGCCTACACCGTCACCCGCACCATCGACGCGCGCGGCAGCTACTGCCCGGGCCCGCTGATGGAGCTCATCCGGGCCATCCGCGAATCGGCCGTCGGGGACGTCCTGGCCGTCTACTCGTCGGACAAGGGCTCCAAGGTCGACATCCCCAAGTGGATCGAGAAGGCGGGCCACCGACTCATCGCGGTCGAGAGCCGCGAGGGCTACGACGAGATCATCGTCGAGAAGCTCCGCTAGGACCGACGCAGCCATGGAGCGCATCCTCGTCCTCGGCGGAGGCGTCGGCGGGACGCTCGTCGCCAACCTCATCGTCCGGAAGCTGCACCGCGAGATCCGGCGCGGTGACGCCACCGTCACGGTCGTCGACCAGACGGGCCAGCACGTCTACCAGCCCGGCTTCATGTACATCGCGATGGGCGGCGAGCGCGCCCAGAACCTCAGGCGGCCGGAGCGATCGCTCCTCGACGGGCGCGTGCAGCTGGTCGTCGGCGAGGTCGCCCGGGTCGACGAGGCGACCTCGCTCGTCGAGCTCAAGGACGGCCAGCGGCTCGCCTACAGCCAGCTCGTACTGGCCACGGGCTCGCGGATCCTGCCCGAGGCGATCGAGCACTTCGACACCGAAGCGCACCACTTCTACTCGGCCGACGCGGCCGCCAAGCTCCGCAAGGCGCTCGACGCGTTCGCCGGCGGCAAGGTCGTCGTCGGGATCGCGAGCATGCCCTACAAGTGCCCGCCCGCCCCACTCGAGGTCACCTTCCTCATCGAGGCCGAGCTCCGCCAGCGGGGCCTGCGCGAGAAGAGCGAGATCCACTACTGCTCGCCGATCGGGCGCGCCTTCACGATCGAAAGCGTCTCCGAGATGGCGACGCCGATCCTGGCCCAGAAGGGCATCGAGGTCCACACGTTCTTCAACGTCGAGACGATCGATCCGGAGCGCAAGGTCGTCCAGAGCCTCGAGGGCGAGGAGCTGCCGTACAACCTGCTGATCCTCGTCCCACCGCACAAGGGCCAGCAGTTCCTCATGGACTCCGGCCTCGCGCCCGCACCCGGCGGCTGGCTGCCGACCGACCGGACGACCCTGCGGGTCGGTGGGCGGGAGAACGTCTACGCGCTGGGCGACGCCACCGACCTCCCTCTCTCGAAGGCCGGCTCGACGGCGCACTTCGAGGCGCCGGTCGTGGCCGAGCGGATCGCGGCCACCGTCCAGGGCCGAGAGGTCGATGCGAAGCACGGCGACTACCTTGGCAAGGTGATGTGCTTCTTCGAGATCGGCGACGGGAAGGGGACCCTGCTGCAGTTCGACTACGACCACCCACCGAAGCCGCCCAAGCCCAACCAGCTCTGGCACCTGGGCAAGATCGTCTTCAACAAGACGTACTGGCACACGGTCCCGAGGGGCCGCGTCTGAGACGCCGGCGGATCGGACCCCGCCGATCCGCCGCGCCCGGGAGCTCGGGCCGCCGCGCCCGGGAGCTCGGGCCGCCGCCCGCCGGCACGGCGTCGTGCCTACAATCGCGCCCGTGACCCCCGGCCGCGTGTTCCGTCGCTCAGCCCTGCCCGATCCGCCCGTCGCCGTTCGGGCGGAGGGCTCGACGATCTGGGACTCGGAGGGTCGCGAGTACCTCGACGCCGCCGGCGGGGCGATCGTCGTCAACGTCGGCCACGGGCGCGCCTCCGTCGCCGCCGCGATGGGCGAGCAGGCCGGCCGCCTCGCCTATGCCCACGGCAGCGCGTTCACGACCGAGCCGCTCGAGAGGTACGCGGTCGAGGTCGGCCGTCACCTGCCGCTCGAGGCGCCGGCCATCTACCCGGTGTCCGGTGGCTCGGAGGCGATCGAGACCGCACTGAAGCTCGCCCGCGCGTACCACCTCGCGCGCGGCGAGGCCGACCGCCAGATCGTCATCGCCCGCTGGGGGAGCTATCACGGCAACACGCTCGGAGCGCTCGACCTGTCGGGCCGGCGGCCGCTCCGCCGGCCGTACGAGGGGTGGCTCGGCCGTTTCCGCCACGTCAGCGCGGCATATCCCTATCGCGCCGGAGAGCCGGGTGCGAACGCGCTGGGCTCCGCCGAGGAGCTCGCGGTCGAGCTCGACCGGGTCATCGACGCCGCCGGACCGCGGACCGTCGCCGCGTTCGTCGCGGAGCCGATCGTCGGTGCGGCGCTCGGTGCGGCTGTCCCGCCCGATGGCTACTGGCCCGCGGTCGTCGAGGTCTGCCGTCGCCACGGCGTCCTCCTGATCGCCGACGAGGTCATGACCGGCTTCGGGCGGACCGGCGAGTGGTTCGCGCTGGACCACTGGGGCGTCCGACCCGACGTCCTCGTCGCGGCCAAGGGCGCGACCTCCGGCTACTGGCCCTTCGGGTTCGCCGCGGCGTCGGGCGCGGTCCACGACGCGGTGGTCCGCGGTCCGGGCTTCGTTCACGGCTTCACCTACTCGCACCACGCCGTGGGGGCGGCGGTCGCGCGGGAGGTCCTGCGGATCCTGGAGGCCGAGGACCTCGTCTCGGCGAGCGCGGTGAAGGGCTCGCGGCTCCGGGCGCTGCTCGAGGCGCGGCTGGGCGGGCATCCCAACGTGGGCGAGATCCGCGGGCGAGGGCTGATGGTCGGCCTGGAGCTGGTCGTCGACCGATCCACCCGCGGGCCGTTCCCGCGCGCCGCGAGGCTGACGGAGGCCGTCGTGCGCGGGGCCCGCGAGCGAGGGCTGCTGCTCTACAGCGGCACCGGCAACGCGAACGGGGTGGACGGCGACACCATCCTGCTCGGCCCGCCGTACGTGGTGACCGACGCGGAGCTCGAGCGGATGGTCGATGGCCTGGCGACGGCGCTCGACGTCGCGCTCGCGATGGTCGTCCCCGCGGCGACCGCCGCCCAGGCGACCGGGCCGGTCTCGCGCGCCGCCGACCGCGGCCTCCTCAGCGACGCAGGATGACGATGGCCCCGAAGGCGATCAGGAGCGCCGGGAGGACCAGGTTCCCGATGTCGTGGAGCGCGAGGATCGACGCCGCGCCGGAGGCCAGGAGGACGAGCCCCACGACGCCCTGCCAGCCGAGCCCGCGGTGGTCGCGCAGCCGCGCCGCGGTGACCGCGAGCAGGCCCGCCCCGAGGAGGAAGGTCGAGTACCCGTTGCGGTCCGGCAGGGCGTCGAGGTTGATGAGGACCCCGGGCAGCGACAGGGCGACGAGGAGGATCCCGGGGTAGAGCCCCCAGCCGCCTCGCCACCAGGACACGAGGAAGGCGAGCCCGAGCGCCAGGACGAGCCCGCCGAAGCCAAGCTCGACCGAGCCCGGAGCGACCTGCTCGACGAACAGCAGCGCGCCGAGTGCGACGAGGAAGACGCCCAGGAGGGGGACGCTCGGGCGGTGGGACTCGTACGACCACTCACCCGAGTCGTAGACCCTGATGACGGAGACCGAGCCTCCATCCTTTCGGTCCCGGCTCATGCGGCGCCCTCGGCTCGCGGGCGGGTCCCGCAGACCCGCCACCGGCCACGATGATAGCCGCCCCCGATCGGATCGCCGCGGTCAGCGGGCGACGAGCCTCGCCAGCTCCCGGAACCAGCGCAGCCGTTCAGGGTAGGGCACCGCGGCGTTGGCGGGCGAGGTGGACGGGAGGACGAACAGGCGGGTCACCCCAAGTCGGCGCGCCTGCTCGCCGAGAGCCGGACGCGCCCCGAACGGCCCGCGATAGGCCTCCTTGCCGACGAAGGCGATCCAGCGCGGCCCGAGCTCACGGGCGATGGCCGCGAGGCGCTCGGCCGCCCCGTCGAAGTCCGCCCGTCGGAGGTCGCCCGAGCCGGCCGTCACGCGCCGAGCGGCGTTGGTCAGGCCGAGACCCAGGCGGGGGAGCTCGCCCTGCTCGTCCGGGCGCAGGTGCCGGGACGTGAACCCGGCCTGGTGCAGGAGGCGCCAGAAGTCGTTGCGCGGGTTCGCGAAGTGCGCACCCGCCGCCGCCGAGACGCGCCCCGGGTTGATGCCGCAGAAGATGACATCGAGGCCCGGCGCGAGCACGTCCGGGACCACGCCGGGCCGGGCGGCCGCCCCCGGGCGCCCCAGGCGCCCGGGGGGTGCGAGGCGCCGGCGGCGTGCGAGATCCGCGGCCTCTGGATGCAGGTCGGTCACGATCCCTCCCGACGAAGCGCGGCGCACCACTCCCGGCTCCCGGCCCCGGCGGACCGGGCCGACGCCGGCCTGCGTGTGGCGGAGTCGGCGGAGGACGCTAGCCCTCGATCAGCTCGGCCTCGACGCTCAGCTCCACGTTCCCCTTCAGCGCGACCGAGATCGGGCAGCCGTCCTTGGCGCCCTCGGCGGCCGCGCGGAACGATCCGGCCGTCGCGCCCGGCACGCTGCCCTTGACGCTCAGCGCGGAGGAGGCCACCCGCCAGCCGGAGTCGCCCTTGTCGAACGTCACCCGGGCCGTGACCTTCAGCTTGTCGGGCGGGGTGCCCGCCTTGGCGAGGCGACTCGCGAGCGACATCGAGAAGCAGGCGGCGTGGGCCGCGGCCAGCAGCTCCTCCGGGCTCGTCTTGCCCTGGTGCGCCTCGGTCCGCGAAGCCCACGTCACGGGCTGTCGGGCGATCGAGCCGCTGCTGACGTAGTCGATCATGCCCGCGCCGGAGACCAGGTCGCCGTTCCAGGTGACCTCGGCGTGACGGACTTCGACCATGGCGAGCCTCCTGGGCGGTCGTGGCTGGGATGCCGGACCATCGTCCCACAGTCGGCCGGAGGACGCCGTCGAGCCCCGGTCAGCGCGACGGCCAGGCCCGGATGGCGGCGGCCAGCTCCCGGTGCCGCCGGTGCCTGGGCAGCGCGACCCGTCGAAGATCCGCGAACGCCCGGTGGGCGGCGAGGGCGGCGGCGAACGCATCGCTGAACCCCTCGGCCGCGAGCGGGTCGAAGCCCTCCTCCCACCACAGGCCGACGACCCGCAGCGTCCCCGCCCGGCGATCGATCCGGGGCTCGATCCGCCCGACCAGCCGATCGCCGAACAGGATCGGCAGGACGTAGTAGCCCCAGCGTCGCTTCGCCGCCGGCACGTACACCTCCCAGACGTAGTCGAAGCGCTGGAGCGCCCGGAGGAAGTCGCGGTCCCAGACGTACGGATCGAGCGGCGCGAGGAACGCGACGCCCGGCCGCCGGCCTCCCGGCGGGGCGCCGGCGGCGACCTCGGCCTCGGCGCGCTCGAGGAGCGGCACCTCGTCGGCCACGACGAACCGCTCCCCCCGGACACCCTCGACGTGGATCGGCAGGAGCGCCCCGACCTCGAGCAGCTCCGCGAGGAGAGCCGGGCGGGTCGGCCGCTCGGGCTCCCGCGGATCGCGGTTGACCGCCCCCGTGCCCGACCACAGCTCGGGTTGCCCGCTCCGGCCGAGCAGCCCGTGCGCCCGATACCGCGAGAGCAGCTTGTGGCGGCGACCGTCCCGCTCCGGGAGTCGCCGCGCCAGCAGCTCGGCCGGGAACAGGCGCTCGGCCAGGTCGTAGACGCGCCGGTTGCCCTCCCGCCGCCGGAGGCCGAGCACCCCGGCTTCGCCGAGCGCCTCCAGGATCGCCCGGACCTGGTTCGTGGGCCGCCAGTACCAGTCGATGGCCGCCCGCGGCTCGATGTCGGTCGAGGACAGCGGGCCGTCGGTCCCGATCCGCTCGAGCAGCTCCTCGACGAGCGGCGCGTGCTCGTCGAACGCGCCGCCCTGGTGCTCGCGCCGCGCCCGGTCCCAGCCGACCCGGTACCAGGGCAGCTCGGCCGTCGGCAGCAGGCTGAGCCCCTTGTTGTAGGCCTCGTAGAGCGCCCGCTCCTCGTACAGCAACGCCTCCGTCCACTGGCGCCGATAGCCGTCGATCCGGGCGAGCAGGACCAGGTCGTGGTTGCGACCGGCCACCTCGAGGGGGTCGAACTGGAGCGAGCCGAGGCGCTCGACGACGGCCATGACACTGGCCGGCCCGGGTGACAGCGCCCGGGGCGGTGCCAGGAAGTGGCGGATGGCGAGGAATCGCCGGGCGACGGCCGCCGGGACGAGCCGGGGATGGGTCACCGGCGGATGGTACGGGAGGCGGCGAGCACGTCGTCCGGTGCCGCCCGCGCTGGCTCGCGGACCGCCCCGCGCCGGATCGCCACATCCACGATGCCTCGACATCCGATATCCTGCGCGACGGACAGACAGTCAGGTGGAAGCGAAGCATTTGGACACTCCGAAGGAAAAACCGGCCAGCGCGACGCGCGAGGAGCTGGAGCGACGGGTCGTCGCCGGCTACGAGTCCCTCATGCTGCGCCTGGCCGGGATGCATGCACCCGAGTTCCTCGAGATCGGGATCACCATGCCGCAGGCCAAGACGCTCTACCTCGTCACGGCCGCGGGCGAGCTCCACATGTCGGCGCTCGTGGCCGCCCTCGGCGTGTCCCTCTCGACCGTCAGCGGGCTGGTCGACCGACTGGTCGATCGCGGCCTGGTCGCCCGACGCGACGATCCGGCCGATCGGCGGCAGGTCTTCGTGGCCTCCACGTCGGCCGGCCTCGCGCTCACGGAGCGGTTCCGTGAGCTCAACGCCCACCTTCTCCAGACCCTCCTTCGGGGGCTGGCCGACGACGATCTCGTCGTCGTCGCGCGGGCGCTCGAGATCCTCGATCGGTCGGCGGGCGCCCAGCTGGGCGCGTCCGTGGCGCCGGCCGACCCAGAAAGGAACCCGGCGTGAGTCGACTCAGCGCGTTCGCCATCTCGAAGCGGAGCGTCGTCCTCCTGCTCGCCATCGCCGTGTTCGGCGGCGGCTTCTACGCCTGGTCGAACCTCAAGCAGGAGCTCCTGCCCGACATCGCGCTGCCCGTCATCTCGGTCATCGCGCCGTACCCCGGCGTCGGGGCCGCCGACGTCACGGATCAGGTCACCAAGCCGATCGAGCACGCCATCTCCGGCATCCCGCGCCTGGAGCGGACGCAGTCGACGTCGGCCAACTCGATCTCGCTCGTCGTCGCCCAGTTCTCGTACGGCACGGACGTCAAGGAGGCTCGGGCGTCGATCGAGCAGAACCTCCAGTCGGCGGGCCTGCCGCAGGGCGTGAACCCCACCGTCACGGCGCTCGACATCAACGCGTCGCCGGTCATCATCGCCTCGATCGGGGCCGATGGGCCGGATGCCCTCGCGACGGTCGGCAACGTCGTTCGGACCGATGTCGTCCCCGCGCTCCAGGGCCTCGACGGGGTCGGCTCGGTCGACGTCGCCGGTGGTCTCGAGCAGCGGGTCATGGTCACCCTCGACCCGGCGAAGCTCGCCGCGGACGGCATCAGCGCCCAGCAGGTCAGCGGCGTCCTCCAGGCGAACAACCTGACCCTGCCTGCCGGTCAGCTCCCCCAGGCCGGCACGAACGTCCCGGTCTCGGCGACGAGCTCCTTCACCTCGCTCGATCAGATCAGGGGACTCATCGTTGGGTTCAGGTCGCCGCCGTCGGCGGCCGGGTCGAACGGCGCGCCCGCGGCCCTTCCGACGCCGGTGACGATCGCCGATCTGGGCACCGTCGACGAGGTCAGCGTGCCGACGACCGGCTACGCGCGGACGAACGGGAGCGCCTCGGTCACGATCAACGTCTCGAAGACCTCCGGGGCGAACACCGTCGACGTGGCCGACCGGGTCAGCGCAGCGCTGGACGCCGCTCAGGCCCGCAACCCACAGCTCAGGATCACGATCGTCTCCGACCTCTCGACATTCATCAAGCAGTCGCGGGACGGGCTCGTCCGCGAGGGTGGCCTGGGCGCGCTGTTCGCCGTCCTGACGATCTTCCTGTTCCTCTTCAGCCTCCGGTCGACCCTCGTCGCGGCCATGAGCATCCCGCTGTCGATCCTCGCGGCGCTCGTCCTGATGCTGGGGTCGGGCGTCACGATCAACATCATGACCCTGGGCGGCCTGGCGGTCGCGGTCGGCCGAGTCGTCGACGACGCGATCGTCGTGCTCGAGAACATCTACCGGCATCGGGCCCGCGGGGACGACAAGGTCAGGGCGATCCTGGACGGCGCTCGCGAGGTCGCCGGGGCGATCACCGCGAGCACCGCGACGACCGTCGCCGTCTTCCTGCCGCTCGGCTTCGTCGGCGGCATCGTCAGCCAGTTCTTCCTCCCGTTCGCCCTGACGGTCACGTTCGCCCTGCTCGCGTCGCTGGTCTGCGCGCTCACGGTCGTCCCGACGCTCGCCTACTTCCTGGTCGACCGGATCAAGGTCGACGTCGACGAGAACGGCGAGCCGCGACGGTCCCTCTGGGTGCGCGTCTACACCCCGACCATCCGCTTCGCGCTGCGGAACCGCTGGACGAAATGGGGGGTCGTGGCCCTCGCCGCCGTCCTGTTCACGAGTTCCATGGCGCTCGTGCCCATGCTGCCGACCCAGTTCATCAACGCCGGCGGCGAGAAGATCGTGACCGTCCAGCTCGCGCCGCCGCCGGGGACCGCCTCGTCGGCCGTCCTCGCGGAGACCCAGAAGGCCGAGGCGATCCTCCAGGCGGACCGCGGCAACGTGCGCCTGATCCAGGCGTCCATCCCGGGCGAGGGCGACACCGGCCTCCAGACGCTCTCCGCCGCCTTCTCCGGTCGTGCCTCGAACAGTGCGACGGTCCAGATCAAGGTCGCCGACGCGGTCGACCTCAACGCCTACACGAAGTCCGTCGTCGCGTCGCTCGGGCCGGTCTCGGCCGATGGGTACGACGTCACGGCGACGAGCTCGGGCTTCGGGTTCGGCGGGGGGATCAATGTCGTCGTCAGCTCGTCCGACCCGGCCGCGGTCGCCAGGGCGAGCACCGCCATCGTGGACTCGCTACGGCAGGAACCTGATCTCATCAACGTCAAGAACGACCTGGCGAAGGCGGCCCCGGCCGTGGCGATCACGGTCGACCCGAACAAGGCGCTGTCCGCCGGCCTGACGACAGCCCAGGTCGGGGGCGAGGTCAGGACCATCCTCGTCGCCCAGAAGGCCACCCGGGTCGAGCTCGACGGGCGGCCGGCGGCCGACCTCTATGTCCGGGTCGATCCGGCCGCGCTCGGGTCGGTCGATGCCCTCAAGGCGCTGCCGGTCGGGACGAGCCGCAAGGTCCAGCTCGGGACCGTCGCCGACATCCAGCAGGTCGGCGCCCAGGGCAGCATCACCCGGATCGACGAGCGGCCGGCCTCGTCGATCACCGCCGACATCACGAGCGACGACACGGGCGGCGTGTCCCGGACGGTCCAGGAGCGGCTCGATGCGCTGAGGGCCGACGGGCGGATCCCGTCGGATGTCGACGTCCAGCTCGCCGGGGTGACCCAGCAGCAGAACACCGCCTTCGGCGGCCTGTTCGCCTCGATGGCCGTCGCCATCCTCCTCGTGTACGTGATGATGGTGCTGACCTTCAACTCGCTCGTCACCCCGTTCATCATCATGTTCAGCCTCCCGCTGGCGACGATCGGCGCCTTCCCGGCCCTCTTCCTCACGCACCGCGCCGTCGGCATCAGCGCCCTGATCGGGTTCCTGATGCTGATCGGGATCGTCGTGACCAACGCGATCGTCCTGCTGGACCTCGTCGAGCGGCTCCGACGCGAAGGCCATCCGACGACCGAGGCCCTGGTCGAGGGCGGCAAGACCCGGGTCCGGCCGATCCTCATGACGGCGATCGCGACCGTCCTGGCGCTCATCCCGCTGGCGGCCGGGCTCTCAGAGGGCTCGATCATCGCCGCGGAGCTGGGGACCGTCGTCATCGGCGGGCTGTTCAGCTCGACGTTCCTGACCCTCGTCGTCATCCCGGTCGTCTACTCGCTCGTCGACGGCGGGAAAGGCTCGTTCCGGGGGATCCTCGACCGGCCGGCGGAGGTCGAGGTCGCGCTGGCGGCGGCGTCCCCCCCGTCCGGGTCGGGCGCGTCTCCCGCCTGAGGCCGAGGCGGCGTGGCCGGTCGTCGGGCCGGGCCATCAGGTCGGCCGCCGCTCCTCGCGACGCGCGCCGGCGGCGGCGACGGCCGATGGCTGCGCTGGGGCGGCCGCCGGCCGCTCCTCGCGGCCCGGGACGCCCCACAGCCACGGGATCGTCGCCCACAGGAACACGAGGTGGTCGACCCGCAGGCCGGCGAGTCCGCGGAACGGGGTGGGCACGCCCAGGAGACCGACCACCTGGAGCTGCGCGATCGTCATCGGCCAGGTCGCCACCCAGAGCAGGACGGCGACGCCCACGAACGCGACCGCCCACCGTCGCCCGGTCGGTGAGAGGGTGAAGAAGAAGAGGGCGGGGATCCACTTCGTCGCGGTCGCCAGCGCCCAGAGCAGAGCGGCCGTCCGCGGACCCGTGTACCTCGTCGCCCAGATCGCGAAGATCAGGAAGATCGCGACGTTCGCCGAGTCGATGACGATCCCGAGCGGGATGCTCAGGAGGAGGAAGACGATCGCCGCCGCGAGCGGCCGGCGCTCGTACGCCCAGGCGAGCGACCAGACCACCAGCACGATCTCCGAGCCTCGCCAGAGGATCCAGGCGATCGGCCACGGAAGGAGCGCCCAGGGGGCGAAGAGCGGCAGCAGCCACGGCGCGTAGACGTAGGGCCACCAAGGGCCTACCGGGTGGTACGGGTCTCCGCCGACGAGCCAGGTCCGCGCCCCCTGCCAGTAGGCGTAGGCGTCGACCCCGGCCGCGTCGCGGTGGACGATGAGCACCATGACCATCAGGCCGCCGACCAGCCCGATGATCCCGACGGCGAGCGCGCGGCGCCGGTCACGGAGCCGCGACAGGTCGCCCAGCCGCAGCAGATCCGAGCGTCTCAGCCTGTAGGCGCTGCCGTTCATCAGGTGGCCCCCCGACGACCGCATCGATCTCGAGCTCCCGGTCGGGCCGCGGTCATCCCGCAGCCGGCATCTCACGCCGGGGCGCGGAAGCCAGCATGAACGGGGGCCGAGGCTCTGGCAAGGGCGGTCCGTCCCGCCCTCGGGCCGTGGACCGGACGACGAGGCGACCTCGGGGCCGGCGAGCGTCGGATGGATCGCGATCGGCGTCGCGATCCGGCCCCGCCCCAGGCGGATGCGGGAGGCCGCGACCGGGGAGCTCCGCGGACGCGCCGGCGCCGGATCCGTCATCGACGGCTGCGCTACGGTTGTGGCGTGCTCGGGGCGTATCCGGACGTCCAGCCCGGCGGGCGACGGCAGTTCCGTCAGCTGACCTCGCTGACGGCGTACTGGCTCGGGCTCAACATCCTCTGGGGCAGCCTGACGACCATCGTCCTCCCCCAGCTCGTCGAGCAGCTGGTGCCCCGAGGGGTCAAGACCAGTGCGCTCGCCCTGGTCGCGAGCCTCGAGGCCGTCGTCGCCATCGTCGTCCAGCCGGTGGCCGGCGCGGCGAGCGACCGGCTGATCACGCCGTGGGGGCGGCGTCGGCCGCTCATGCTGGTCGGGGTCGTCGCGCAGATGGTCTTCCTCGCGCTCCTCGCCCTGTCTCGCTCGTACCTCGGCGTCCTGGTCGCCATGCTCCTCATCGAGGTCGCCTCGAACACGGCGCAGGGGCCCTACCAGGGCCTGATGCCCGACGTGGTCCCGCGGGGGGCCCGTGGCGTCGCCTCGGGCTTCATGGGCGCGGGATCGCTGGCGGGCCAGGTCTTCGGGGTCGCCGTCGCCGGTGCCGCGGTCGCCGTCGGCGATGTCGAGCTCGCGATCGCCTTCTCGGGCGTCGCCGTCGGCATCGGCATGCTGGTGACGGTGCTCGGGATCGACGAGCCGTACGGGCACACCGAGGCCGCGCTGGGCGCCCGCGACTGGGTCCTGCACCTCGCCCATCCCTCGCGCTGGTCGGCGCCCGTTCGCCGGATGGTCGTGGACGTCTGGGGGCGCGAGGTCCTCGAGCAGCGCGACTATCTCTGGCTCCTGGCCTCGCGCCTCGCCATCCTCGCCGCCACCGGCACCCTCCAGCCGTTCGTGTACTACCTGCTGGAGGACTCCATGGGCCTCGGCTCCAAGGCGGGCGAGGCGGTGGCGCCGCTCGCCGGCCTCGTCGCGCTCGTGGCGCTCGCCTCGGCGGTCCCCGGCGGGATGCTGACCGAGCGGTTCGGCCGGGTGCGGACGGTGATGTTCTCGGCGGTCCTCGGGGGCGTCGGCTCGCTCCTGTTCGCCGGTGCCCCGAGCTACGCCTGGCTCTTCGTCATCGCGGTCCCGTTCGGGCTCGCCCTCGGGATCTTCCTTTCGGCCGACTGGGCCCTGCTCGCCGACATCGCGCCGCCCGGCGAGGCGGGCCGCTACCTCGGACTCTCGAACACGGTCACGGCGGCGGCGTCCGTCCTCGCCGTGGCGATCGGCGGCCCGCTGGCCGACCTGATCAACGGGTTCTCGTTCGGGGCGGGCTACCGCGCGGTCTTCGTCCTGGCGGCGATCGAGTTCGCGGTCGGCGCCTGGTGCGTGACCCGCGTCCACGAGCCGGCGCCCGAGGGCGCATGAGCGGAGGGGCGGGCTCGGGTCGCCCGTCGGGTGAGGCCGCTCGCGGGCGGCGCGCCGGGGCCGGCCGCCGTGTCCACCGTCCGGCCGCCCCCGCGATCCTCGACCCCATCCTCGCCCGCTGGGAACGGATCGATCGCCACCGACGGCACATCCGGCCCATCCGCCGGACCGGTGTGCTCGGGCTCGAGCTGCGCCGCCACCGCGGCCGGCCCGTGACCCTGGCCGACGGGACGACCGTCCGACCGGGCGATCCGGTCGGCCTCATCCACCTGCAGAACGTTCGCGTCCGCGAGGTGGCGACGGAGGGCTGGCTGACGGCCGCCTGGTGGGAGGGACGGCGCGACCTGCGGGCGCTGGCCGCCTGGGCCAGAGGGCTCGCTCCGTCCGAGCGACCCGTCGCCTACACGGCGACGACGATCCTCGCGCCGATCGCCGCCCGGGCCGGCTTCGAGGTCCGGGCGCGGCGGGCGACGCCGTGGGCCTGGCTCGAGGACTGGCACTTCCGGAGCCTCATGCGGCGCTGGAACCCACGGGGCGAGGAACGGCTGCGGCATGGGCACGGCCGCCTGCGCTCGAAGGTCGTCTGGCTGTCGGCCGCCGAGCTGGAGCGCCGATGGGGCGGCGGGACGGGGCCGGGATGAGCTCGAAGCGGGATCGCAGCGCGCCGGCCGGGGTCCACGGGGGCGTCGTTGACGCTCGCCGGTTTAATCCCGATAATCTGACTCGGGATTAGACCGATCCGCGACCCGGCCCGCGGCCGCGCAGGAGAGAGAGCCCATGACCGGAACTCGCGACCTCGTCCGCGATCAGCGCGACCAGTACGCCTTCCACGACGACATCGTCTACCTGGCCCAGACGAAGCGCGGCCTGACGCGCGACACCGTCGAGGAGATCAGCCGGTTCAAGGACGAACCGCAGTGGATGCTCGACTTCCGGCTCCGGGCGTACGACCACTTCCTCGCCCGGCCGATGCCGGAGTGGGGCGGCGACCTGTCGAAGATCCTGTTCGACCAGATCGTCTACTACCGGAAGCCGTCCGAGCGCGAGGAGAAGTCCTGGGACGACGTCCCGGAGCAGATCAAGGCGACGTTCGAGCGGCTCGGCATCCCCGAGGCCGAGCGCAAGTTCCTGGCCGGCGTCGGTGCCCAGTACGACTCCGAGGTGGTCTACCACAGCGTCCGCGAGGAGCTGTCCAAGATCGGGGTCGTCTTCATGGGCACCGATCAGGCGCTCAAGGAATACCCGGACCTGTTCCGCGAGCATTTCGGCACCGTCGTCCCGCCGGAGGACAACAAGTTCGCGGCGCTCAACAGCGCCGTCTGGTCCGGTGGCTCGTTCGTCTACGTGCCCAAGGGCGTCGACGTCCCGCTGCCGCTGCAGGCGTACTTCCGGATCAACGGCGAGAACACCGGCCAGTTCGAGCGAACCCTGATCGTCGTCGACGAGGGCGCCAAGGTCCACTACATCGAGGGCTGCACCGCCCCGATCTACGCGACCGATTCGCTCCACGTCGCGGTCGTCGAGGTGATCGCCCTTCCGGGCTCCAAGGTCCGCTACACGACGATCCAGAACTGGTCGAACGACGTCTACAACCTCGTGACCAAGCGGGCTCATGCCCACGCGAACAGCACGGTCGAGTGGATCGACGCGAACACGGGCTCTAGGCTCACGATGAAGTACCCCGCCATCTACCTGCGCGGCGAGGGTGCCACCGCCGACATCATCTCGGTCGCGGTCGCCGGTCGCGGCCAGCACCAGGACACCGGAGCCAAGGCCATCCACCTGGCCTCGAACACGCGCAGCCGGATCGTCAGCAAGTCGGTCTCGAAGGACGGCGGTCGGGCGACGTACCGTGGCCAGCTCCGGGTCGCGCCTGGAGCGACCGGCGTCGTCGCGAGCGTCCGTTGCGACGCCCTGATGCTCGACGACCAGAGCCGCAGCGACACGTATCCCTACATCGACATCCAGGAAGACGACACGACGATGACCCACGAGGCCACCGTCGGGAAGGTCAGCCAGGACCAGATCTTCTACCTGATGAGCCGGGGGCTGACCGAGAACGAGGCGACGAACCTGATCGTCCAGGGCTTCCTCGAGGTATTCACCAAGGAGCTGCCCATGGAGTACGCGATCGAGTTCAACCGCCTTGTCAAGCTCGAGATGGAGGGCTCGCTGGGATGACGGCGGCCGAGGCGCCGGCCCGACCATCGCGTCCCCGGCCGACCCGACGCGGGCCGGCCGAACTCCCCATGGCCTTCGCGGATGCCGCGCTGGCGGCCACCCTCGCCGAGGAGCGCGACGAGCCGGGCTGGCTCCGCGTTGAGCGGCAGGCGGCGATCGAGCGCTTCGAGGCGCTGCCCGTCGAAGGGAACCTCCTGTACACACCGTACCTGGACCTCCGGGCCGTCGAGCTGGAGACCGTCAGGCCGTACGTCCGGACCGCCTCCGCGCCGTCGGCGCCGACGCCGCTCCCGGGCGACGCGAGCGGGCTCATCGAGCTGTGCGAGGACGGCGTGACAGGGCTTGCCCTGTCGCCCGAGGCGGCCGCCGCCGGCGTGACGCTCGAGCCGCTCGATGCCGCGCTCCGGCGGGACCCGGACGGGCTCCGGGTCCAGCTCGAGGGCGGGGCATCGCTGCCCGACGACAAGCTCGCGCAGCTCACCCGCGGCCTCTGGAGCCAGGGAGTGCGCCTCGACGTCCCCGCCGGTGTCCGGCTCGAGCGGCCGATCCTCGTGCGCTGGCTTGCCGGGGCGCCGGGACGGGCCCTGCTGACGCGCTCGCTCATCACCCTGGGGACGGGGGCCGCGGCCTCGATCGTCGAGGAGCAGCTGCCTGCCGACGCGGCGGTCGGCGCCGCCGGTCAGGCCCTCTTCGGCGGGACGACGGAGGTCACGCTCGGCAGCGGGGCGAGCCTCGCGGTCGCCAGCATCCAGGAGTTCGGGCCCGCGGAGGTGGTCTTCCAGCACCGCTGGGCACGTCTCGGCGCGGGCGCCTCTCTCCGCTGGGCGCTCGGCCAGCTCGGCGGGCGCCTCGTCCGCTCGCGCGTGGACAACCGCCTGGAGGGCGATCGCAGCTCGGTCGAGCAGGTCGAGATCGTGTTCGGGACCGGTGAGCAGCTCTTCGACCTGACGAGCTACACGCGGCACCGCGGCCGCGACACCACCGGCAACCTGCTGGCGAAGGGCGTGCTCCGGGGTTCGGCACGCGCCTTCATGAAGGGCCTCATCACGATCGAGCGGACCGCGGTCGGCACCGACAGCTTCCTCGGCGAGTTCGGGATGAATCTCTCCAAGACGACCCGCGCGGTCGCCATCCCCTCGCTCGAGATCGACCAGCCGGACTGCCGCCGTGCCGCCCACTCGTCGTCCGTCGGGCCCATCGACGAGACGCAGGTCTTCTACCTCGAGAGCCGCGGGATCCCCGAGGACGAGGCGCGCAAGTTCATCGTCCTGGGCTTCCTGGAGCCGGTCGTCGCGCGGGTGCCGCTGGCCGACGCCCAGGACCGGCTTCGCGAGCGGCTCGAGGCAAAGTGGTCGGCGCAACCCGAGATCGCCGCGGCGTGACGGGTCCGCCCGGGCCTCTCGGGAGGGGCCAACGGTGAGGCGGATCGACCTGCTTGGGGTCGACGAGGTGCCCGAGGGAACGATGAAGATGGCCTGGGTCGACGGCAGCGACCCGGTCCTGGTCGTCCACCTCGGAGGCGAGCTGCGAGCGATGCAGGGCATCTGCAGCCACGAGTACTTCGAGCTGGACAAGGGCTTCCTGACGGCGGGCAGCCTCACCTGCGCG
>JAPVSP010000073.1:0-2038 GCA_047519685.1 Chloroflexota bacterium | reverse complement strand
TCCGACGTGCGCGTCGCGACCGGCTTGACGTGGCCGTACGGCGACCAGCCCCTGCCCCAGGCGATCCACCTCGAACCCATCCCGGGCGCCCTCGTCGTCGTCGCCTGGATCGGGCTCCTCCTCGGCGCCGCCTACCTGGTCTTCCGACGCGCCGACATCCGGGAGTGAGGCGGGGTGGCCGTGCGCCCGCCGGCCGGGACGGTCCGCTCCTGTGGCCGCTCGACGCTCACCGCGTCGATCACCCCGACGACGATCGTGCGGATCGGCGCCGGGCTGACGCCCACGACCTGACGGGCGGAGTTGCCCTCGTCGAGGATGAGCACCGTCTCGCCGGCGCCCGCGCCGACCGTGTCCACCGCGATGAGGTAGCCGCCGGCCGGCGCACCCGCCGGGTCGACCAGGTCGCACAGCAGGAGCCGGCGGCCGTCGAACACGGGCGAGCTGATCGTCGAGACGACGGTCCCGACGACGCGGCCGATCTTCATCCGCCCGGCTCCAGCGGGGCGACCGCGTCCACGATGCCGACGATCGCATGGTCGACCGGCACGAACGGCTCGGGCAGGGCCTGGGCGGCCTCGCGGGCGGCGACGAAGTAGACGAGCTCGCCCGGCCCGGCCATGTGGACCGCGTCTGCGGCCACGACCGGCGAGCCGGCCGGCCGCTGCCCGCGATCGAGTGGCTGGACGATGAGGAGCCGGATCCCCTCGAGCCCGGGCGACTTGACCGTGGCGACCACGGTCCCGATGACCCGTCCGAGCTGCATGCCTACCTCGACCGCCGCGGGCGCGCCCCGACCGGGGCGGGCCCCGCGTCAGGCGTGTCGGATGGAGCGTCGCTCGAGCGGACCCGGTCCCGGAAGCGGGCATCCGCCGCCAGGTTGTCGCGCATCTCGTCGTGCAGCTGCGCGATGACGCGGTGGACGGCCGGACCCGCCGCCGCGATCCGGGCGAGCCCGATCTCGACGCCCGCCTCGACCTCGGCCACCGGCCCGTCGAAGAGCAGGTAGCCCTTTCCGCCGAGCCCGTCGGCGAGGCGCAGCTCGAGCAGCCGGACCCGGGCACCCTTGAGACCGGCGTCGGCCGCGTCGATGATCGCTGCCACGGTCGGCGTCTCGATGACCCCGAGGGCCTCCCCGCTGCCGGTGCGTCGCTCACCCCGGATCGCCGTGACCACGTCCGGGTGCACGTTCGGCAGGAAGAGCGAGCCGACGACCGAGGTCCCGCCGACGGTCCGACCGGCGTCCAGGGCCTCTTCGACGTCCCCGACCGTCCCGCCGATCAACACCAGGTACTTGCCGGGATGGACCGTGCCCGCCCGGAGGAGCTCCAGCGGGGCCCGCTTGGCCATGGCGTCGCCGGCCTCGATCCCGACGGCGATCGAGTCGAACTCGAGGAGGGCGAGCGCCGGCTCCATGATCAGACGATCCGCAGCGCGCCGACGACGGTGATCCGCCGCTCGCGCGAGAAGGTCCGCGGCCGGGTCAGCCCGTCGCCGGTGGGGCTGGCGATCGAGAACGAGCAGAAGCCCTCGCCGCCCTCGCCCAGGCCGGCGTAGTTGGGGCCGTTGGCGACGAAGATGCTGCAGTTCATCGCCCGGCCCATCCGGGTGATGGCCTCCACGTTCGTCGAATGGATCGATGCCGTGTGGCGGAAGCCGTGCTCGGCCCTGACGGCCAGGTCGATGGCCTGGTCGACGGTGCCCACCCGGACGACCGGCAGGACCGGCATCATCTGCTCGGTCCAGACGAGGCTGTGTTCGCGCGGTACCTCGGCGACCAGCAGGCGCACGTCGCGGTCGGCCTGGACGCCGATCTCGGCCAGGATCCTGGCTGCGTCCTGGCCGACCCAGGCGTGGTTCACCAGCCCGGGCTTCTCGGGCGGGCCGAGCTCGCTGAAGATCACCCGCTCGAGCCGTCGCAGCTCGTGCTCCTTCAGGACGTACGCGCCGCTCTGGGCCATCGCCCGGACGAACCGGTCGGCCACCGTCTCGAGGACGATGGCCTCCTTCTCGTCGGTGCAGATCAGGTTGTTGTCGAAGG
>JAPVSP010000072.1:0-4429 GCA_047519685.1 Chloroflexota bacterium | reverse complement strand
CGATCCCTCGGCCTGGCCGCGAGCGATGAGATCGTTGACGCGGGCGAGGAACGGAGCGCTGTGCTCCCGAACGAATGTCGGCGACTGTCCGTGCGCCGCGACATGTAGACCCCAGAACCAATCGAGCGTTGACCACCCCGCGCGGATCATGCGCCCGAGCGCTTCACGAGCCGGTCCCTCGTCGATCCTGGCTTCATCGATCGTAGCCATGACATCCGTGGCGGCCCGATCGATCGCCGCACCAAGGAGCACCACGCGCGACGGGAAGTGGGCATAGAGGGTCACCCTGCCCACCCCGGCCGCGGCCGCGACGTCGCTCATGCTGGCATCGGGGCGCCGGCCGAAGGAACGCACCGCCGCGTCGAGGATGGCGGCGACGTTGCGCTCTGCGTCGGCGCGACGCTTCCGGGTGCCGGGTGCGCGCTTCATGCCGGAGGATGATGCCAGCGCCACCCAACCTGCGTGAGCCGCCGGTCGGGTCACCGCTGGCCGGTCCGCGAGCCGCGGCCGGGGCCCGGCAAGGGATCTCGGTCTCATTGGGTCGGGCCCTCGCCCGCGCGCCATTCGACGGTGCTGCCCGCGGCCTTCGCTCGCATGGGGCGGAAGTCGCACGCTCGCTCGAGCGCCCGCGCGGGGGATCGATCGAGGGGCGGCACGCGCTCCTTGCGATCGCGATGGACGGGGAAGGTCATCGTTGTTCTCTCCTTTGATCGATGGTGCAACGGGCGCCGGACCAGACTGGTCCGGCGCCCACCACCGAGAGCGGGGTCAGTGCGCGAACATCGGACGCCCGGGCGCGTACGCCTTGGTCGGCATGCCCATCCGGGCGGCGACGACACCTACGGCGGCGATGACGACCATGGCAACGAAGGCCTCGCTGAACCCGCCGCCGCCGGCCGCCGCGCCGGCCGTCAGGCTGGCGCCGCCGATCGTCGAGGTCAGGGCCGCGCCCAGGGACAGGCCGACCTCGTGCGACGTGTTCACGAAGCCCGACGCCCGGCCGGCCTCATCGTCGGGGACCCGGCTGAAGGCCGTCGTCGTGGCGGACACGAAGATCGCGCCGATCCCGAAGGCGGCGACGATGAGCCCTGGGAGGACGTCGACGAGCACGTCGCCGGACGTGGGCAGGCGGCTCAGGTAGAGCATCCCCAGTCCGGCCGCGACGAACCCGGTCGCCGCCGAGCCGCGCTGGCCGTGGTGGCCGATATAGAAGGCAGCCCATTGCGAGCCCGCGATGAGGGCCAGCGCCATCGGCACGAACAGGAGGCCGGTCTGGATCGCCGACAGGCCAACGGTCAGCTGGAGATAGAGCGTGTCGAGGAAGACCATCCCGCCCAGGATCACGGACCCCGTCAGCATCAGGCCGACCGCGACGGAGAACTTGGGATCCGCGAGCATCTCGAGGCGCACGAGCGGCTCCGCGGTCGCGCGCTCTCGCCAGACGAACGCCGCCAGGAAGACGATCCCGACGCTAATCCGGACGAGCGTCGTCGCCGGAATCCAGCCGTTACCCCCGGCGTCGACGACGGCCCAGAGCAGGCTCCCGATCCCGAGCGCGAACGCCGCGCCTCCAAGCAGGTCGAGGCCCATGCGCGATCGCGGCGACTCGACCGCCTTGACGAGCCGCGTGACGCCGAGCGCCACGAGCACGCCCACCGGGACGTTGATGAAGAAGATCCACTGCCAGCCGGCGCCCGAGGTGAGCGCGCCACCGAGGATGACCCCGACCGCGGCACCACTCCCGCCGAGCGCGGCCCAGACCGCGAGCGCCCGGTTGCGCTCCGACCCCTGGAAGATCGTCGTGACGAGCGACAGCGCGGCGGGCGACAGCATCGAGGCCGCGATGCCCTGGAGCGCCCGCGAGACGATCAAGACGTTCCCGTTCGGGGCGAGACCCGAGCCGAGCGAGGCGACGATGAAGAGGCCGAGCCCGGTCAGGAACATCCGTCGCCGGCCGAACGCGTCAGCCAGGCGCCCGCCGAGGACGAGCAGGCTGCCGAACAGCAGGGTGTAGGCGGTGACGATCCAGGTGAGCTGCGTGCGGTCGAGCCCGAGGTCCCTCCCGATGGACGGAAGGGCCACGTTCACGACCGTGACGTCGATGATGAGCATGAACTGCGCCGCCCCGAGCAGCGCGAGGATCCACCAGCGGCGCGGAACGGCTTTCGGGCCAGGCGATGCCTGGGCTGTGGTCTCGGGCGTTGATGGAACGACCGCCGCGGCAGTCGTCCCGTGAGGTCCGTGCGTCATGTCCGTAACTCCATAATCCGTACATCCGTGTACGAGTTGTTTCCAATCGTGCCATAGGCCCCGTCAGAAGTCAAACATCCGTGTTCGTGATAAATTGCCTGCTCCGGGGGACCGCGATCGGCGTCCGGTCCCGAAGAACGCGAGGGTCAGCGAGAGTGCAATGAGGCCGATCGGTGATCCGCGGGTGCCAGGAAGACCCGGCGGAAGGTGAGTCCGAGGACGAGCAGAATGACCGCGAACGCCAGCAGCTCGAGAACCTCCGGGACCGCGATCGCACCCACGACCTGGTCGTACGTAATCGGGGCGCCGAATGCGACTGCATTCACAGCGAGCAGGGCGAACCACGACCATCGGGCGCCGGACCTGAACGGGACCACGGCGATGAGGAGCCCGGCGAGCCCGGCGGCGACGTTCAGCGCCCCGAGGAGCCGGAACAGCAGGACGAGGAACTCCGCGGCCCGAGGATCTGAGGCGACCAGGCCCGGCCAGCTCCGACCGGTGAACGCCTCGTATCCCGGGGCGAGGGATTCCGGCATGGCCAGGGCCAGCATTCCGTAGAGCAGGACGCCGAGGTCGGCGATGGCGATGGCCGCCCAGGCGAACCTCCCGGCCATCACGATGCCTCCGTCGGCTCGAGGACGAACAACGTCCGTTCGCCAGTCGCCCGGAAGTGGCGTTCGTAGGTTGGCCACAGGCGGACGGACCCCGGCCAGTAGCGGGCAACCTCTTCGGCATCCGCCTCGCGGGCCCGCACCTCGCGCCTCTGGCCCCCGATCTCGATCGCGACACGTCCTCCGGCAGCCCGGACGTTGGCGACCCACGGGTTCGACCGTTCGCCCGGCGGCCGCACGTTGCACACGACGAGGCGCTTCCCGTCCCGCAGGTAGAAAAGCGGCGTGGTCCGGGGGCGGCCGGATCGACGCCCGACCACGGTCAGCAGAAGGACTCGAGCCGAGCCCACGAACGGCAACCGTCCACGGGTGAGCCGGTAGAGGCGGCGATTCAGCGGCGATCCGACACGACCGATCAGCGCAGCAGGAACCTCCCGAGGCCCCGGCGACCGCTCGCGGGAGCTCCTACCTGCGTCGGGCGTCGCCGGTGAGAGCGACGGTGCGCCAGAAGTCGAGCGCCGCTCGCTCGTAGCGCAGGCCGAGCTCGAGCGTCGCCCGAAGGAACGGATCCATCGGAATGGCGGCGTACCGCTCATAGCCGGAGAGGCGGCCCTCGTGGATCGCGACCTGGTCGGCCCGGAGCGCCTCGCGCGCGGCCGGTGAGGCGAGGCTCCCGAACGCGAGCTTCAGCACCCCGAGGTCCCGGAGCTGGGCCGGCTCCCGCGTCGGCGAGCCAAGCCACCCGTCGAGGACCTCGCGCCCCGCGTCGGTGATCGCATAGCGCTTACGCCGCAGACCGCTCGGTTCCTGGTGCTCGCTGGCGAGCCCGAGCGACGCGAGCCGGGCGGTCTCGGTGTAGATCTGGGCGTGGGGGAAGGGCCAGTAGTGGCCGACGGTTCGGGCGACGAGCTGATTGAGTGAGTAGGGGGTCTGGGAGCCGGCCGAGGCGAGGACCCCGAGGATGACGAGCGAGCTCGGCCCGAGGCGAGGTTCCATCTCAGGCGACCTCGAAGCGGACCATCACGAGCGCCGCGCCGGCCGAGGCGACAGCCCGGCGGGCGCGTGGCCGGGCGGCCATGTAGACATTGGCACCGGCCTGCCCCGCCGGCCCGATCTCGACGACGGCGGTCGCCCGGCGAACCCGGCGGTCGAGGCGGAGCTCGACCTCCGGCACCTGGCGGACGTTCCGCCACCACTGCTTCTGGTCGGCGTTGGCGACGAGGACGAGGAGCGCCTCTCCGGCCCGCACGAACTCCACTGGCGTCGTGTAGGTCCGGCCGCTCGTGCGGCCGCGATAGATGACGAGGAGCATCCCGGAACCGACTAGGCTGCGGAGCGGGGACGCGAGCAGCGCCCGCAGGCCGGCGTCGCGGAACGAGGCCAGTCGCGACCGTCCGGTCCCGCGTGTGGGGGCTCGCCCAGCCCGGCCGCTGCGTCGCTCGGCGATCACGATGAGGGCGGCCCAGGCCATGATCCCCGTCGTCACGAACGCGCCCGGCAGCCCCCGACCGGCCAGGGTCGCGCTGCCCATGTTGAGCCCGAGGTGGAACAGCGCGGCGATCAGGATG
>JAPVSP010000071.1:0-3093 GCA_047519685.1 Chloroflexota bacterium | reverse complement strand
TTTTGTGGCTGCTGCGGGGCGCTCATGTGCTGCTCCTGGTGGCAGTGGCGGGCGCAGTCTATTGCGCCGTCCTGGCCCTGGCCGGCGGCTTTAGCCAACCGGATATGGCCATGGTGTGGCGGCTCATCCCGCTCGCCCACGAGGGGATGATCGCCATCCACTCCGTCGTCGGGGCCGACGATGTCTGGGGTCTCCTCCCCCGCCTCAAGGGCGCGGGCGCCTCGGGCATCCTCGTCCTGCCGATCGAGAAGATCGTCCCGTGACGCCCGCGCCAGGTCGGCTCGCCGACCTCCGTCTCGCCCGGCTCGACCTCGCCGCGACGGCGACCGACCCGTCGGCGGTCGACGCCCGGGACGCCCTGATCCGCCGCGGCGCGGTGCCTGACCCCGCGATCCGCGACGGGGCCCGCCGGATCCTGGCAGCGGTGCGGGCCGACGGCGCCTCGGCGATCCTGGCGGCGAACGAGCGCTTCGGCGGGGGTCTCGGCGATGGCCGCCTGGTCGTCGCTCCCGACGAGCTGTCGGCCGCCGCGGCGACGCTCGATCCGGCCATCCGCGAGGCGCTCGGGGTGGCGATCGCCAACGTTCGGCGCTTCGCCGAGGCCCAGCGGCCGGCGACGACCCGGACGAGCGTGCTGCCCGGCGTCGAGATCGAGCGCCGCTGGACCCCGCTCGATCGGGTCGGCTGCTACGTTCCCGGTGGATCGGCGCCATACCCGTCGTCGCTGGTCATGACCGTGGTTCCGGCCCTGGTGGCCGGCGTGGGCTCCATCGTCGTCGCCTCGCCGGCCGACCGGGACGGGCGCGTCGACCCCGTGCTCCTCGGCGCGGCCGGCCTGCTGGGGGTCGACGCGCTCCTCGTCGCCGGCGGCGCCCAGGCCATCGGGGGGCTCGCCTACGGCGTCCCGGAGGCCGGGCTGCCGCCGTCCGACCGGATCGTCGGACCCGGCAACGCCTGGGTGACGGCCGCCAAGATCGAGGTCGTCGGAGACGTCGGGATCGACCTGCCCGCCGGCCCGTCCGAGGGACTGGTCCTCGCCGACGGCTCGGCCGACGCGCGCATCGTGGCGGCGGACCTGATCACGCAGGCCGAGCACGGCCCGGATTCGCCGGCCATCCTCGTCACGACCGACCCTGGCCTCGCCGATGCGGTCGAGCTGGAGGTCGCCCGCCAGCTCGCCGACCTGCCGCGGCGCGACATCCTCGAACGGGCGCTCGCCGCGCACGGTCGGATCGTCCTCGCGCCCGACCTCGAGGCGGCGATCGCCTTCGTGAACGGCTACGCGCCGGAGCACCTGTCGGTCGATGTCGCGGATCTCGAGCCGGCCGTCGCCCGGCTGCACAACGCCGGCTCCCTGTTCGTCGGCCGCTGGGCCCCCGAATCGGCCGGCGACTACGCGTCCGGGGCCAACCACGTGCTGCCCACCGGCGGGCTGGCTCGCTCCTGCGGGGCGCTCGCGGTCGAGTCCTACGGCAAGTACGTCCAGGTCCAGCGGATCTCGCGCGACGGCCTGCTCGCCCTCCGGCCCACGATCGGGGCGCTAGCGGCGGCGGAAGGCCTGCTCGCCCATCGGGCCGCGGCCGAGGTCCGCTTCGAGCTCGATCCGGCGCCGCCGGAGGCCCTGCGATGAGCCGTCCGTCGTCGCGCCCTGAGCGCGCGGCCGCCCTCGACCGCGTCGCCGCCGACGCGCCGCCCGGCGTCCGGCCATCATCCGGCATCCGGCCACCATCCGGCTCGCCCGCGGGATACGTCTGGGAGGCCACGAGCGAGCAGGTCGCGGCACGCTTCGGTCTGCCCGTCGGATCCATCGTCCGCTTCGACCTCAACACGTCTCCCGAGCCACCGGAGCTCGTCGCGCGCGTCCTGTCGGCGGGTCGCTTCGAGACTCCCCTCTCCGAGTACCCGCCGTCCGACTACCG
This sequence comes from Chloroflexota bacterium, assembly GCA_047519685.1. GTDB lineage: Bacteria > Chloroflexota > Limnocylindria > Limnocylindrales > CSP1-4 > JAPVSP01. The sequence continues at coordinate 1,174 of JAPVSP010000071.1, read as the reverse complement.
CCGGCTCGTCGCGGCCGCGGCCGCGCGGTACGGCGTCCCGACGGACGAGCTGCTCGTGGGCGCCGGGGCGGACGAGGTCCTCGACCTGTGCGCCAAGGCCTTCCTGCCGGCCGGTGGGGCGGCGGTCGTCCCTTCGCCGACGTACGCGATGTACCGCGTGCTGACCGACCAGCGCGCCGCGCGGCCGCTGACCGTGCCCCGACGCCCGGCCACGGACGGGTTCGCGCTCGACGTGCAGGCGGTCCGCGTGGCCGCACGGGAGGCGACGCTGGTCTGGCTCTGCAGTCCGAACAACCCGACCGCCCTGCCCGAGCCAGACGGCGCGATCGAGGCGCTCCTCCAGGGGCTGGACGACGACGCTCGCACCGACCGCCGAGCGGCTCCCGCCGTGGTCCTCGACGAGGCGTATGCCGAGTTCGTCGGCCGCAGCCTCGTGGGTCTGCGCGAGGTCTACCCACGGCTCGTCGTCGTCCGGACCGTCTCGAAGGCGTATGCGCTCGCCGGCCTCCGCGTCGGCTTCGCGATCGCCCGCCGAGAGACGCTGGCCGAGATCGAGCCGTACCGGCCCCCAGGGTCCGTCTCGACGATCTCGGTGAGCGTCGTGACGGAGGCGCTGCGCGACCCGGTGATCCTGCTCGCGAACCTTCGCCGGGTGGAGACCGAGCGGGAGCGCCTGTCCCGCGAGCTGACGGCCGCCGGCTGGTCGGTGTGGCCGTCGGTCACCAACTTCCTGCTGGTCGGCTACGGGAGCGCCGCCCGGGCTCGCGGCATCGCGGACGCCCTCCTCAGGCGGGGCCTCGTCCCGCGGACGTTCGGGGCCGACCATCCACTGGCGGACCACCTGCGGTTCACGATCCGCGCCCCCGACGAGGACGATCGCCTCATCGCCGCGGCGCGCGAGATCGAGGCTGCCGGTGCGGCCGACCGGGCCGCGACCGAGGAGGACGCATGAGCACGCCGCCGGACGATCCGCGGGCCCAGCGGCCGGACGGTCGGCGTGCGACGGTCGCGCGGCGGACGCGCGAGACCGACGTGTCCGTCACGCTCGATCTCGACGGCTCGGGCGCCGCCAGCGTCGCGACGGGCGTGGGCTTCTACGACCACCTCCTCTCTTCGTTCGCCCACCATGGCTTGTTCGACCTGGACGTGCGCGCCGAGGGCGACCTCCACGTCG
>JAPVSP010000070.1:0-8243 GCA_047519685.1 Chloroflexota bacterium | reverse complement strand
GTGATGATCGAGCCGCCGTTCGGCATCAGGGCCGAGGCGCGCCGGGCGCAGTCGACGAAGCCCGCGGAGGGCGCCGGATCGTCGGCAGCGAGGCGGTCGAGATCGCGGGCGACCCCGGCGAGGGCGCCGAGCTCGAGCTCGTCCGCCCCGTCCGCGCCGGTCAGCTCGAGGGGGTCGAAGCGGGGACCGAGCCGGTCCGTCATCGCGCGGCCTCCGGCTCGAGCTGCTGCCGCAGCCGGGCAAGGCCCCGGTGCAGCTGCGTCTTGATGGTCCCCAGCGGACGTTCGGTCTGCGCGGCGATCTCGCCGAGGGTCAGGTCGGCGAAGAAGCGAAGCGCCACGACCTCGCGATACGGCTCGTCGAGCGCGGCGACCGCTGCCCGGATCCCGGCGTCGCGCTCGACGCGGAGAGCGTGGCTGGCGGGGTCGTCCGCGCTGCCGGGTCGAGCCGCGCCGCCCCGGCCCGCGGCGTCCGACGCCTCGACGGCCGCGCTGGGCGTCAGCGGATCGATCCAGGTGACCGAGCGCCGCCGGCTGGCCATCCGGAGCGCGACCCGGACGGCGATCCGGCTGAGCCATGCGCCGAGGGATCCCTCCTCTCGCCAGGTCGACAGGGACCGATAGGCGATCACGAAGGCCTCCTGGGCGGCGTCTTCCGCCTCGTGGAGGTCGCCGAGGACCCGGTAGCAGGATCGGACGACGCCTCGCGACTCGCGCTCGACCAGGACGCGGAAGGCGTCCGGCTCACCGTCGAGGACGCGGGCGACCAGCGCCGCGTCGTCGGACCGGACGCTCGCGGGGACGGCGGTAGGGTCGGTCCGTCTGAGGAGGATCGTCCGCGCTCCAAGGAGGCCGCCGGCGACACGAGTGGCCGGCGGGCCTCCTGATGATGCCGTCGAACGGCTCGGCCCGTCGCGGGACGTTCGTCCTGCGGCACCGAGCCGAGCGTCCCGCTCGATGGCTCGTCAGCCGTTCGAGCTGCCATCGCCCGACCCGTGGCCGCCGTCGCCGCCATGGTCGTCGCCGGGCTGGGACGTCTCGCCGGGCTGCTGGGTGCCCTCGGCCCCGGGCGTCTCGCTCGGCTCCGCCGTCTCGGTCGGCTCTGCCGTCTCGTTCGCCTCGGGCGTCTCGCTGGGCTCGGCGGTCTCGGCGGCCTTCGGCGACTCGCTCGCCTCGGGCGTCTCGCTGGGCTCGGGCGTCTCGCTGGGCTCGGCGGTCTCGGCGGCCTTCGGCGACTCCGAGGCTTCGGGCGACTGGCTCGGCTCGGCCGACTCGGACGCCTCGACGGAGGCGGAGGGCTCCTCGAGCTGGCTCTGACCCGCCGGGCTCGAGCCGGCGGTCAGGCGCAGGGCGTCAGCCCCGAAGGCGGCCCCGGCGACGACGAAGATGGCGACCGCGGCGACCCCGAGGCCTCGGATGATGCGGATGTTCCGGTCCAAGTTGGTTCTCCCCGACTGTCTGGCCCTCAGAGCGAGATCGTGGCCTCGCTCACCCGGTCCGAGACACCCGGGGGTGGAAAGGTTTCAGCCCTCGTTCGCAGCCGCCTCGGCCGGACCCGCGTCACCCGGCGCGGTCGTCTCGCGATCGACGACGACCGGTCCCAGGCCGGCGGCCTCGAGCGGCCCCGCGATCGCGTCCGCATCACCGACCAGAACGACCGCGGAGCGGTCGGGCCGGAGGTGGGCCCGGGCGGCGGCCAGGACATCGGCGGCCGCCACCCCCTCGATCTCGGGGCGGTAGCGCTGCAGCTCGTCATCGGGCAGCTCGTGGACGACGAGCCCGATGAGCGAGCCGACCACCGGACCGGGGGTCTCGAAGCGGAGCGGGAAGACCCCGACGAGGAAGTCGCGCGCCGCCTTGAGCTCCGCCTCGGTCACCGGGGACTCGAGCAGCCGCTCGAGCTCGGCGATCGTGTCGAGGATGGCCGGCACGGTCGCGTCCGTGTTCACGGCGGCCCGCGCGGCGAAGGGGCCGGCCCCGCGCCGCATGTCGAACGAGGCGCTCGCCCCGTACGTGTAGCCCTTCTCCTCGCGGAGCTTGGAGTTCAGCCGCGAGTTGAACAGGCCGCCCAGGATGGTCGACATCACGATCACGGCGTGGTAGTCGGGGATGCGCCGGGACAGCCCGAGGTGCCCGATGCGGACCTCCGTCTGCACGGCGCCGGGCCGATGGACGATCCGGACGAACCGCTCGTCGACGGCCGAGGCGACGCTCGGCGGGTCGGCCGGGGCGGCCGTCGGGGCCGGCGCCCAGTCGCCGAGGAGTGGTTCCGCCAGGCCGACGACGTCGATGCCGGCGAGGTCCCCACCCACGATGAGCGTCAGCGAGGCCGGATCGATGCCGCGCGCATACGCCGCCCGGAGCGCCTCGCGGTCGAGCGTCTCGACCGTCTCCGGCAGCCCGCCCGCGGGCCGCCGGTACGGGGAGCCCGCGGCGTAGATCGTCTCGGCGAACGCCTCCTCGGCGCGCCGGCGCGGGTCGGCCCGCGCCTGCAGGATGTCGTTGAGCCGCTCGTCCCGGAGCCGTTCGACCTCGGCCTCCGGGAACGTGGGGCGCCGGACCAGCTCGGCCAGCAGCTCGAGGGCCGGGCCGAGCCGCTCGGCCGGAACGTCGACGCCCGCGGTCGTGGCGTCCCAGCCGGCCTCGGCATGGAGCGACGCGCCGAGACGCTCCGACGCCTCGACGAGCGCGACGGCGTCGTAGTGCTCGGTGCCCTCGGACAGCGCGCGGGCCATGAGCACGGTCGCCCCGCCGCGCTCGGGTGCCTCGTCCACGGCGCCGCGCCGGATCGCCAGCGAGGCAGACACCAGCGGCCGGCCCGGCAGGTCGACGATCAGGCAGGTCAGGCCGTTCGACAGCCGGGCCCGGGTGAACGGCGGGAAGTGGTACGGGCGGGGGACGCCCGGGACCGGTCGCTCCGCCACGACGGACCCTCGCTCGACCTCGCTCATCCCGCCTCCTCCGGGGCAGCCTCGGCCGGGAGATAGGTCAGCACCGCCCGATTGTCCGGGCGGAGGACGGCGGCGCACACGTCCCGGATGTCCGCCGCGCTCACGGCCAGGTAGCGGCCGAGCATGCGATTGACCAGGTCCGGGTCGTCGAACAGGGTCGCGAACATCGCGAGGCGATCGGCTCGCTCGTCCACGCGCTGGAGCGCGCCGAGCTCCTCGGTCTCGATGAGCGCCTTCGCCCGGGCCAGCTCGTCGTCGGACACGGGCTCTCGCCCGATCCGGTCGAGCTCCTCGTGCAGCGTCGCCTCGACCCGCTCGACCTCGACGCCCGGCCGCACCGTCGCCCAGCCGGCCGTCATCGAGGCGCCGCCGACGAAGCCCATCGTGTAGAGCGCGACGTCCTGGGCGATCCGCTCGTCACGGACGAGTCGCCGATGGAGCCGGCTGCCCTTCCCGCCGGCGAGGATCTGGCCGGCGAGCTCGAGGACGTCGAGGCGCGGTTCGCCGAACGCCGGCGCCCGGTACGCGACGTAGACCCGCGGGAGCGGCACGCGGTCCTGGACCACCTCCCGGACCTCGGCGCCGATGATCGGGGGGAGCGAGAGGTCGCCCAGCGGCGGGATATCGGGGTTCGCCGGGATCCCGCCGAAGTAGCGGTCGGCCCATGCCCGCACCTGGGCCTCGTCGCAGTCGCCGACGACCGCCAGCACCGCGTTGTTGGGCGCGTAGTACGTGCGGAAGAACCGCCGCGCGTCCTCGAGCGCCGCGGCGTCGAGGTCGGCCATCGAGCCGATCGTGGGGTGATGGTACGGGTGCTCGTCCGGGTACACCGCGGCCTGCAGCTTCTCGTTCCAGGTCCCGTACGGCCGGTTGTCGTACGACCAGCGCTTCTCGTTCTTGACGACCGCCCGCTGGTTGTCGAGGTTCTCCTGGGAGAGGGCGTCGAGGAGCGTGCCCATCCGGTCGGCCTCGAGCCAGAGCGCGAGCTCGAGCTGGTGCGAGGGCATCGTCTCGAAGTAGTTCGTCCGGTCGAGCCACGTCGTGCCGTTCATCGTCCCGCCGGCGGCCTGCACGAGGGCGATGTGCTCGCCCTTCCCGACGTGGGCCGAGCCCTGGAACATGACGTGCTCGAACAGGTGGGCGAAGCCGGTCTTGCCCGCCACCTCGTGCTTCGACCCGACGGCGTACCAGATGTTGACGGCCACGACCGGGGCGAGATGGTCCTCGGCGACGATGACGCGCAGGCCATTGGCCAGGCGCTCGTCCGTGAAGGTGACGCACGGGATCGACATGGACACTCCTGGCAGGCGGGCGGCAGCGGCGATCGTACCGGAATCGGAGGCCGATCGGTGGGCCGGGGTCTTGACGGACCGGACGCCCGGAGTAAGATAAGCATCTAACACCAGTTAGGAGCACCACAGACACCGATGGCCCGGCCCTCCGCCCGACGCGCCGCCCTCGCGGTCGCCACCGGAAACCCGCTCGTCCGGGACTTCTCGGGCGGCCGCGCGGTGCCCGTCCGCGTCGAGTTCGACGTCCGACCGGTCTACGACTTCGTGTTCAGCCTGTCGGACGAGGTCGGCGAGACGGACGACCTGCCGGCCGCGGACCGGCGCTGGCTGAGCTCGGCGAAGGCGGACCTGCGCGCGCGCGTCGGCGAGGCCCTCGACCTGTACGGCAGCGAGCTGTGCATCGTCCTGGCCGGGCTCGCCGTCGACCAGGCCGGGGTTCGTTCGGCCGCGGACTTCGTCGCGCTCGTCGATTCGACGCCGGACGACGGCATCCTGCGGGTCATCCTGGGCGAGGACCTCCGCGACCCCGAGACCCACGACCTGGCCGAGCGTGCCCTCGCCCATGACGGCGCGGCGATCGAGCGGCTGGTGGCGCGGCAGTTCGAGTCCCACCCGGCCGCCCGACGGGGGCGGTCCGCCATGCTCTACCGCGACCCGGGCGCCCTCCTCCGTCCGGCGCGCGAGGTCCTCGCCGCCTGGCTCGGGCTCTTCCAGCCCGTGGAGGCGCGCGTCGCCACGATGATCGAGCGGGACGTCGAGCTCCGGGCGAACGACCGCCGGTCCCTTGGTCCGATCGAGCTCATCGAGCGGACGACGGGCGGCATCCGGTGGCTGTCCGAGCCCGGCGTCACCCGGGTCATCCTTGCGCCCTCGTACTTCACCCGGCCCTACAACTTCGTCCTCGCGGCGGGCGACTGGCGGATGTACGGCTACCCGATCGCGGACGCCGCGCTCGACGCCTCCGACCCGCTGGCGCCGCCCCCGGCCGTCGTGCGGCTCCACCGCGCGCTCGGCGACGACACGCGCCTGCGGATCCTGCGACTCCTCCGGGACCGGGATCTCTACCTCACCGAGATCGCCCAGCTCCTCGAGCTGTCGAAGCCGACCATCAAGCATCACCTCGCGCTGCTTCGGTCGGCCGGCCTGGTGACCGTGACCGAGGAGGCCGGCCTGACCTACTACAGCCTTCGTCGCGAGCGCCTCGACGACGCCTCGGGCGACCTCAAGCACTTCCTCCTGGGCTGATCGGGCACTCGCCCCCGTCCTGTCGGGCGGGCCGAGGTTAGATAGATGACTAACAGAAGGGAGATAGGACCGATGCCGACGACCAGGCCGGTGCCCGACCTCTTCCACCGACCGCGGGAGGCCGCCCTCGTGGAAGCCGCACCGTCGACCGAGGTCCAGCGCACGCTCGTCGACCAGCGGATGTGCGCTCGGCTCGTCGAGGCGCGGGATGTTCGGCTGGCACGCCGCACGGACCGTGGCGAGACGGTGCGCCTCCGGGTGGGCCGCGCGATCGTCGGTCTCGGCTGTCGCATCGCCGGCGCCGACCACGGCGCGATGCGCCACGCCGCCTGAGCGCCGGATCCGGGCGCCGCGGCTCGGCCCCTCTCAGCCGACCGCGCTGGGCTCTCGGGCCGCCGGACCGGGGACCCACTCTCGGAGCGAGCGGACATCGGCGAGGCGCTCGCCGACCGCGGGATCGAGCGCCTCGGCCGCGGCGAGCGCCGTCTCCATCGCGGTCAGGCAGAGGATCCCCTCCGCAACGGCCGCATGGCGGATCTCGGCCGCGTCGCGGACCGCGCCCGAGCGCGGGGTCGGGGTGTTGACGACGAGCCGCACCTCGCCGGCCGCGATGAGATCCAGGATCGGCGTCTCGTCGGCCGCGGCCGCCTCGCCGAGCTTTGCGACCGGCTGGGCGTCGTAGCCGGCGGCCGCCAGCGCCCGCCGGGTCCCCGGCGTGGCGGCGAGCCGGTAGCCGGCCGCGGTCAGGGCGCCGGCCAGTCGGGCCAGCGGCTCCTTGTCCCGGTCGGCGATCGACAGCAGCGCGAGCGCCCCGCCCTCGGACGGCCGCGGCGGGACGAGCGCGGCGCCATGGAGCGCCTTCGCCAGCGCGACGCGCGGATCGGCGTGGAGCCCGATGACCTCGCCGGTGGACTGCATGAACGGCCCGACCGACGGGTCGACGCCCCGGAGCTTCGCGGTCGAGAACGCGGGTGCCTTGACCGCGACCAGGGGCGGCGGGGGGAGCCGGCCGCTCCCCCACCCCAGCGACGCCAGCGACTCGCCGAGGCCGATCCGGACCGCCAGCTCGACCATCGGCACGCCGGTGACCTTCGAGAGGAACGGCACCGTCCGGCTGGCGCGCGGATTGACCTCGATGAGGTAGACCCCGTCGTCGCGGACGATGAACTGGGCGTTGACCAGTCCCCGCGCCCCGAGCGCCAGGACGACCCGCTCCATCGCCGCGACGATCAGGTCCTGGTCCCACTCCGTCACCGTCTGGGGCGGGAAGAAGGCGACCGAGTCGCCGGAGTGGACGCCGGCCCGCTCGACGTGCTCGAGGAGGCCCGGGATGAGCACCGCCTCCCCGTCGGACACGGCGTCGACGTCGACCTCGACGCCCTCGAGGAAGCGATCGATCCGGACCGGCCGGTCGGGGTCGACGACGGTCGCGGCGGCGAGCTGGCGGACGAGGTCGTCGGGCGAGTACGCGAAGTCGACCGCCAGCCCGCCGATGACGAAGCTGGGCCGGACGATGACCGGATAGCCGATCCGCTCGGCGAGGGTCAGGGCCTCCTCGACCGAGTGGGCCATCCCGCCCTCGGGCTGCGGGATGCCCAGCCGATCGAGCAGGGCCGAGAAGCGCACGCGGTCCTCGGCCTGGTCGATCGCCTCGAGGTCCGCGCCGAGCAGCGGCACGCCGCCGGCGGCCAGTGGCCCGGCGAGGTTGAGCGGCGTCTGGCCTCCGAACGTGACGACCGCCGGCAGGGTCGGGACGCCCGGACCGGACTCGGCGTCGATGACGCTGCGCACGGACTCGGGGTCGAGCGGCTCGAAGTAGAGACGGCTCGACGCGTCGAAGTCGGTCGAGACGGTCTCCGGGTTCGAGTTGACCATGACCGCCGACCAGCCCGCCCGACGGAGCGTGTCGGCCGCGTGGACCGCGCAGTAGTCGAACTCGATGCCCTGCCCGATGCGCACCGGCCCCGAGCCGATGACGAGCGCCGCGGGACGCCCGACGGGCAGTGCCTCGGGCGGTGAGCCGGCCGCCGCGTACGTCGAGTAGAAGTAGGGCGTCTCGGCGGCGAACTCGGCCGCGCAGGTGTCGACCATCGCGTAGCCGGGGACGAGGCCGACGGCGAGCCGGACCCGGCGGAGGACCGACGGTTCGATCCCGGCGAGGGCCGCCAGCTCCCGGTCGCCCAGGCCGGCCCGCTTGGCGGTCGCGAGGAGGGCCATCGCCTCCGCGTCGGCCGGATCGGCGAGGCCGACGCCGCACCGCCGGACCTCGGCCTCGAGCTCGACGTTGCGGCGAAGCTCGCCGAGGAACCAGGGGGCGATCCCCGTCGTCGCGCCGAGGACCTCGGTCGGGACGCCGCGGCGGAGCAGCCCCAGGATCCGCCAGAGGCGCGAATCGGACGGCGCCAGGAATCGACGCAGGACGATCGGCGCCGCGGTCCGCTCGGCGAGGCGGGTCGACTCGCAACGCTCGCCGCCATCGCCGATCCAGGCGATCGGCGTGGCGTCATCGACCTCGCCCGGGTCCGCCGGCGGCGCGTAGACGGCCGCCAGGTAGTCGAGGGCGGCCGCCCAGCCCGGATCCTCGGCCAGCGGCCCGACCCCGGCCTGCTCGAGGCCTCGCAGCGCCTTGTTGAGCGCCGCGCCGAAGGTCCGCTCGATAGCCATGACCTCGCCGGTCGCCTTCATCTGCGAGCCGAGGGACCGGTCGGCGGTCGGGAACTTGTCGAACGGGAAGCGGGGCAGCTTGACGACGACGT
>JAPVSP010000069.1:0-7721 GCA_047519685.1 Chloroflexota bacterium | reverse complement strand
CGACCCCCGGTCTCGGACGCCCGGCCCTGGCGGGGGCCCGTGCGGACCGGGACACGGCGGCCCGTGGCGCCGCCGGCGTCGGGGCCCCGATCCCCCCCGACGGACCCGCGCCTCGCGGACGGACGGGTCCGGTCGCCGTCCGGGGCGGATCCTCCCTGCCCGCAGGACCGGCCGCGCGAGCGACCGTGCCGGCTGCGCCGGTGCCGGCCGCGTCCGGCTTCGCCGTCCAGCGGGCGGTCGAGATCGAGGAGCTCTCCGTCCAGGGACCGACCGGCGAGGTCCCCCCGCCGGCTGGCTCCGGCGCGGGGGCGGGGGCCGGTGAGGGCGCGGCGGCCGGCGGGGGCGGCGGAGGAGGGGCCGGCGCCACGGCGACCTCGGAGGCCGACCTGGACCTCCTCGCGCGCCGCCTCTACGGACGACTTCGCGACCGCCTCGCGGGCGAGCTGCTGCTGGACCGCGAGCGGGCCGGCCTGCTCGCCGACCGCTGAGCGATGGAGATGAGCTGAGATGGGCGAGCCCGGGCTGAGCCTCCGGTTCACCGTCGTCATCGATGGCCAGGTCGCCCTCGGCGACTGGACGAAGTGCGAAGGGCTGTCCGTCGAGTACGACGTCTTCGAGTACAAGGAGGGCGGCAACAACGGCTTCGTCCATCGGCTGCCGGGACGGGCGAAGTACCAGAACGTCAAGCTGACCCGGCCGGTCGACGACTCGACCGCCGCCGTCATGGCCTGGCTGGCGTCCGTCCAGGCGCGCGTGACGCCGTCCACCGCGGCCATCACCGTCCTCGACGCCGACGGCTCGCCGGTCACGACCTGGAACCTCGTCGGCGTCTTCCCGGCGAAGTGGACCGGACCCACCCTCGACGTCGGCGCCAACTCGGCGGCCACCGAGACGCTCGAGCTGGTCCACAACGGATTCATGGCGGTGCCGCTGTGAGCCTGCCCGGGATCGGAGCGCTCGTGAAGGCGGCCATCATGGCCACCGACAACGGCATCCCGATCGACCGGCTCGAGTTCGCCTACAACCCGACGCAGGTGCAGACCTCCAAGACGGCCAGCTGGCGGCGGCCCACGACGCGCGGCGCCGAGTCCGCGACGACCCCGGAGTTCACCGGCTCGGAGCCGCAGTCGGTCGAGATGGAGGTGTTCTTCGACGCCTGGAACGACCTCCTGGGCGACGTGTCCGGGTCGGTCAACAAGCTCCTCGGCTGGACGCGGCCGACGTCGATGTCGCGCGCCCGGCGCCGCCCTAGCCCGCCGGTCCTGATGTTCCAGTGGGGGGCCAGCCGGGCCCTGGCCGACTTCCGCGGCTACCTCAAGTCGGTCACCGCGACGTACACGATGTTCCGGATCGACGGGTCGCCGATCCGCGCGACGTGCCGGATCAAGCTGGAGGAGATCCCCTCCGAGGCGGGCCCCCAGAACCCCACCTCCGGCTCGCCGGACAGCCGGCGCAGCCGCGTGCTGGGGGACGGCGACAGCCTGGCGTCGGTGGCCTTCCAGGAGTACGGCGACGCCGCGCTGTGGCGCGGCCTGGCGGCCTTCAACGACATCGACGACCCGTTCCGGGTGGCCACCGGGACCCACCTGCTGATCCCGTCGCTGCCCGAGGCCCGGCGGCTCGCCTTGCGGGGTGAGGGCTGACCATGCCCGCCCCGGCGGCCGCCCTGGCCAGCACCCCGACGATCCAGCTCGACGGCCGGGACCTGCCCGAGGCGCTCATCAGCCAGCTCCAGGAGGTCGTGGTCGACGACAACCTCCATCTGCCCGACACCTTCGAGATCCGGTTCTTCGACCCGGGGCGCAGCGTCGTCGAGGACTCGGGCGTCAAGGTGGGGTCGGCGGTCCGGATCTCGGCCGGTGGGCTCAACGAGCCGGCGCCCGTGCTCCTGCTCAGCGGCGAGGTCACGGCGATCGAGGCCGAGTACGACGAGCAGGGCGGGAGCCTGATCGTCCGGGGCTACGACAAGTCGCACCGCCTGGCGCGGGGCCGCCGGACCCAGACCTACCAGAACGTGAAGTACTCCGACATCGCCGGCCAGATCGCCGACCGCGTGGCGCTCACGCGCGGGAAGATCGACGACTCCGGAGCCGTCCTGGAGCACGTCTCGCAGGCCAACCAGTCCGACTGGGACTTCCTGTCCGATCTGGGCAGGGAGATCGACTTCGAGGTGGCCGTGGTCGACGGCGCGCTCGACTTCCGGCGTCCGCCGGAGGCCGCGGACGCGCCCTCCGAGGGCGACTACGACTCGAGCGACCCGCTCAAGCTCGTGCTCGGCAACGAGCTTATGACGTTCCGCCCGCGTCTCAGCGCGGCCGGCCAGGTCTCGCAGATCCAGGTCCGGGGCTGGAGCGTCGCCGACAAGAAGGCGATCGTGGGGAGCGCCGAGCCCGGCACGAAGAGCGTCTCGCTGCCGGACGATCCCGGGTCGCTGGCCGGCCGCTTCGGCGATGCCACCTTCGTGTCCGTGGACGCCGGCCCCCCGGACCAGCGGGCGGCCGACCGTCTCGCCGGCCGGCTGGCGGAGCAGATCGGGAGCACCTTCGCCGAGTCGACCGGGGTCGCCCGGGGCAACCCGCACCTGAAGGCTGGCGGGGCGATCAGCGTCTCGATCGTCGGCCAGACCTTCGAGGGGCGCTACACCCTGACCCACACCCGCCACGTGTTCGACCTCGTCCACGGCTACCAGACGTACTTCGAGATCAGCGGCCGCCAGGACCGCTCGCTGCTCGGGCTGGCCTCGACCGGCGCCGGCCGGGGGATGAGCGGCGGGGGACCCATCCCGGGCGTCGTCATCGGCCTGGTCGACGACGTCGCCGATCCCCAGAAGCTGGGCCGGGTCCGGATCCGCTTCCCCTGGCTGTCGGACGACTACGTGGGCGACTGGGCGAGGGTCGCGATGCTCGGCGCGGGGCCGTCGCGCGGCGCCGTCTGGATCCCGGAGAGCGGCGACGAGGTCCTCGTCGCCTTCGAGCAGGGCGACATCCGACGCCCGATCGTCGTCGCCGGGCTCTGGAACGGCCAGGACCAGCCGCCGGCCTACGAGGTCGACCAGGGCAAGCTGAAGGCGCGCAGCCTCGTCTCGCGGCGCGGCCACACGATCGTCCTCCGCGACGGCGACGACACCTCGACGGTCGAGCTCAACAGCTCGGACGGCAAGCTGAGCGTCGTCCTCGACGAGACCAACGGCGAGCTGAAGCTGACCGCCTCCGGCACGGCGAAGGTGACGATCAGCGCCGGCGGCGACCTGTCGATCAAGGCCCAGGGCCAGCTGACGCTCGAGGGCCAGCAGGGCGCGGAGCTGAAGAGCCCGGCGACGGTCAAGGTCAAGGGCTCGATGCTCCAGCTCAACCCGCCCGGCTGAGCGACGGGCAGAAGGACGACCCGATGAGCGCGCCGCCGATCGTGATGAGCGATCAGGTCCAGGGGACCTGTCCGACCCATATGATCCCGAACCCGGCCACGGGCGCGCCCCAGCCCGCCCCGCCGCTCCCCTTCTCCGCGCCGCTGCTGACCGGCCTGGCGACGTCGGTGACCATCGGCGGCAAGGCCGCGGCGGTCGTCGGCTCGCAGGGCTACAACACGCCGCCGCACGTCGGCCTCCACCCGAGCGACCCGTTCCTGGTGCCGACGATGCAGATCGGGACGGTGATGGCCGGCAGCCCGACGGTCCTCATCGAGGGCAAGCCGGCGGCGACGGCGGCCGGCCAGGCGACCTGCTGCGCGACGCCCGGGACGCTCGTCCCGAGCGTGACCGACGTGACCGTGGACTGAGCGAGCCAGGAGGCGAGCATGAGCGACGAGTTCATCGGGGCGGGGTGGGCCTTCCCGCTCCGGACCGACTCGACCGGCGGCATCGCCCTGGTCTCGCGCGAGCGCGAGATCGAGGAGAGCATCCGGCTGGTCCTCGGCACGGCGCCCGGCGAGCGGCCGATGCGACCCGAGTTCGGCTGCCGGATCCACGACGAGGTGTTCGCCGGAGCGGACGCGGCCACCGCCGGCCGGATCTCTACCGACGTGCGGGCCGCCCTGCGGCGCTGGGAGCCGCGGATCACGGTGGAGGAGGTCCTGGTGACGCTCGACCCCGACGATCCGTCGACCCTCTACATCGACGTGCGCTACACGGTCCGCAGCACGAACGACCGCCGCAACCTCGTCTTCCCCTTCTACACGATCCCCGCGGAGGTGGCCTGAGCCATGGCCCTGCCCGTGCCGAACCTGGACGACCGTCGCTTCCAGGACCTCGTCGACGACGCGAAGCGGCTGGTCCAGCAGCGCTGCCCGGAGTGGACCGACCACAACGTCTCGGACCCGGGCGTGACGCTCATCGAGGCGTTCGCCTTCATGACCGATCAGCTGCTCTACCGGCTGAACCGCGTCCCCGACCGCCACTACGTCAAGTTCCTGGAGCTCATCGGGGTGCACCTCTTCCCGCCGACCGCGGCGCGCGCCCCCATCACGTTCTACCTGACGGCCCCCCGCCCCGAGCCGGTGCGGATCGCGGCCGGCACGCAGGCGGCCACCATCCGGACCGAGTCGGACGAGGCGATCGTCTTCACGACCCTCGACGACCTGGCGATCGTCCCGTGCGCCTTCGCCCGGGCGGCCTCGATGGTCGACGGCAAGACGGCCGTCGACCGGACCGACGTGCTCGAGAAGGCCAAGGCGTTCGAGGCCTTCGACGCGGTGCCCAAGCCGGGCGACCTGCTGCTCATCGGCCTGTCCGACGCGGTCCCGTCCTGCCTCGTCAGCCTCCGCTTCCGCTGCTCCATCGAGGGCGTCGGCGTGGACCCCGAACACCCGCCGCTGGTCTGGGAGGCGTGGACCGGCGAGGACTGGACCGCCTGCGACGTCGAGCTCGACGGGACGGGCGGCCTGAACCGCGACGGCGAGATCCTCGTGCACGTCCCGCGCGGCCACGTCGCGTCGCTCGTCGGCAAGCAGCGGGCCGGCTGGCTCCGGGCGCGGGTCGTCGAGCCGGAGGAGGACATGCCGGCCTACTCGGCGACCCCGCGGATCCACGGCATCACGGCGGCGACCGTCGGCGGGACGACCGATGCGGTGAATGCCCAGATGGTCACCGACGAGATCGTCGGCGAGGGCGCCGGCGTGCCCGGCCAGCGCTTCTCGCTCGCCCGGAGCGTCGTCCCGGGCGACCGGCCGACCGTGCTCCGGAGCAGCGAGGGCGACGGCTGGGTCGAGTGGCAGCAGGTCCCCGACTTCGCCTCGAGCGGCCCCGAGGACCGCCACTTCGTCCTCGACCCGGTCGCCGGCGAGATCGTCCTGGGGCCCGGCGTCCGCCTCGCCGACGGCGCGTTCCGCCTCTACGGCGCGGTTCCGCCCAAGGGCGCCCGGCTCCGGCTGGACGCCTACCTGACCGGCGGCGGCCGGCGCGGCAACGTCGCGGCCGGCGCCATCAGCGTCCTCAAGTCGTCGATCCCGTTCGTCGGGCGCGTCGCGAACCGGCGGGCGGCCTCCGGTGGCGTGGACGGCGAGGACGTCGAGAACGCGAAGCTGCGCGGGCCGATCTCGCTCCGGACGCGGGGCCGGGCGGTCACGACCGAGGACTACGAGCAGATCGTCCGCGAGGCCGCGCCAGAGATCGCGCGGGTCCGCGCGGTCGCCTCGGGCGAGGGCGCGGACGCCGGCTCGGTCCGGGTCCTCATCGTCCCGGCGGTCGGGGACGAGGCGGGGCGGCTCCGCTTCGAGCAGCTCGTGCCGTCGGACGAGACGCTGGCCCGGATCGCCGGCCGCCTGGACGAGTGCCGGGTCATCGGGGCGCGGGTCCTCGTCGAGCCGCCGGCCTACCGTGGGATCACGATCGTCGCCCGCCTGCGGCCGCGCCCACGGGCGAACCCGACCCGCCTGCAGGCGGACGCCATGGCCGCGCTCTACGGCTACTTCCACCCGATCCGGGGCGGCCCCGAGGGGACCGGCTGGCCGTTCGGGCGACCGGTCCAGGTCGGCGAGGTCTACGCGGTCCTCCAGGCCCTGCCGGGCACGGAGATCGTGGAGGACGTCCGACTCTTCGGTGCCGACCCGATCACCGGCCAGCGCGGCCAGGCGACGCAGCGGCTCGAGCTCGAGCCCCACGCGCTCGTGTTCTCGTACGAGCACCAGCTGCTGGTCGAGGGCGCCTGAGATGCGCGGCCTGGTCCCCGGGCTGGGGTCGCCTCGGCCGATCGGCGCCGGCCTGCCCGGCCTCTACCAGGACGACGCGTTCGCCCAGCGCTTCGTCGGGGCGTTCGACGACGTCGTGGCGCCGGTCTTCGCCGCGCTCGACGAGCTCGACGCCTACCTCGACCCGCTGCTGGCCCCGGAGGACTTCCTCGACTGGCTCGCCGGCTGGGTCGGCGTGGCCCTCGACCAGACCTGGCCGGTCGAGCGCCGGAGGGCCTTCGTCGCCTCGGCGGTGGAGCTCTTCCGGCTCCGCGGGACCGCGACCGGCCTGGCCGCTCACGTCGCGATCTTCAGCGGCGGCGAGGTCGAGGTCGTCGAGTCCGGGGCGGCCGCCTGGTCGTCGAAGGCGGAGGCGGCGATCCCGGGCGAGGCGGCACCCGACCTGCTGGTCCGGGTCCGGGTGACGGACCCGGCCACCCTCGACGCGGCGCGGCTGGATGCGCTGGTCGCCGCCGCGAAGCCGGCCCACGTGCCGCACCGGGTGGAGGTCGTCAAGGCATGACGAGCGGGTGGCGAGCGCGCTTGCCCGCCGCGCTACGATGCCGGCACCCCGGGCGCCTCCCACGGATGGAGCGGAGCCCGGATCGGGGGTCGGCACGGGCGGAGCCTTCGGGCGATCGCCCCCGGCACGGGCGAGGGAGCGGCGCGTGATCGTCTGCACGAAGTGCGGGTACCAGAACCAGGACACGGACAGCTTCTGCGGCTCGTGCGGGAGCTTCCTGGAGTGGACCGGCCAGAAGGTCGGCGAGCCCGAGCCGGAGGCGGCCGCCCCGGAGCCGGAGCCCGAGCCCGAGGCGCCGGGACTGATCGGGCGAGCCCGCCGCGTCCTCGGCCTGGAGGAGACGGAGGCGGGGGCGGCGGCAGCAGCCACGGAGGCGGGCGCCGCCGAGTCGGCAGCCGAGGCGGCCGCGGCGGAGGGTGCGGCGGTCGCCGAGCCGGCTGCCCCGGCCCCGGTCGTCGTCAGCCGAACGCGCGTGCTGCGCGCACGGCCGGCCGCCCCGGAGGCGGTGGGGATCCCGGTCGCGCCGACCGAGGCTGCGGTCGAGACGACCGAGCCGGAAGCCGCGGCTGCGCCCGAGGCGCCGGTCGAGGTCGTCGAGGAGGCGGCCGCGATCGAGGCCGTCGAGGCGGGCGAGGCAGCGGTCGAGAGGACCGAGCCGGAAGCCGTCATGGAGCCCGTCGCCCCCGAACGCGAGGCCGAGCCGGAGGCGGTCGAGGCTGAGCCCGAGGCGGATGTCGCGCCCGAGCCCGTGGTCGCGCCGGAGCCCGCGCCCGCCGAGGCCGAGCCGGAGCCCGAGGCCGCTGCGCCGGAGCCTGAGGTCGCTGCGCCGGAGCCCGAGGTCCCGCCCGCCCCTCCGCCCGCCGCGATCCCCGCCCCCCCGCCGACGATCCTCAGGCCGTCGGGCCCGCCTCCCATCCGGCCCGCGGGGCCCGCCGCCCCGCAGCAGGGCCCGGCCATCCGGACCATCGCCGAGCCCGTCATCCCCGTCTCGACGCCGGCCGTCCCGCCGCCGATCGCGCCCTCGCCGGGGCCGTCGGCT
>JAPVSP010000068.1:0-2592 GCA_047519685.1 Chloroflexota bacterium | reverse complement strand
TCGACGCCGGCCCGCGGGATGGTGATGAACCCGCGTGGCTCGAACTGCCAGGCGACCGCACCGGCGCCGGCCAGCTGTCCGCCGGCCTTCGAGAAGATCGAGCGCACGTCGGCGGCCGTCCGGTTGCGATTGTCGGTCGCCGCCTCGACGAGGATCGCCACGCCGCCGGGTCCGTAGCCCTCGTAGACGATCTCCTCGTACTGCTCGGCCTCACCGCCGCCCGCGGCGCGCTCGATGGCCCGCTTGATCGTGTCCAGGGGCATGTTCGCGGCGCGGGCCTTCTCGACCGCGAGCCGCAGTCGGAAGTTGGCGTCGGGATCGCCGCCGCCCTGCCGCGCGGCGACCGCGATCTCGCGCCCCATCTTGGTGAAGATGGCCCCCCGCTTGACGTCGTTGGCGCCCTTCTGGCGCTTGATCTGGGACCACTTGGAGTGACCGGACATCGCGCCCGAGTATAGCGGACTATGATGCCCGGACCGGGCTCAGCGCCCTTCTCGGGCCCGATCCCCGCCGTCGCGCGTCCCGCACCATCCGCACGTGAGGACCGACGAGTCGATGACGACCAAGGCAGTCGATCTCCCCCACCTCCGGAGCGTCGTCCTGGCCGGCCACGCCGGCTCCGGCAAGACGACGCTCGCCGAGCAGCTGCTCTTCAAGGCCGGGGCGATCCCCCGCCTCGGCCGGGTCGACGATGGGACGGCCAGCCTGGACTACGAGCCCGAAGAGCAGAAGCGCAGGGAGTCCCTCGGCCTGGCGGTGGCGTCGCTCGAGCACGATGGGTACCGGGTCACGCTCCTGGACACCCCGGGCTACCCGGACTTCGTCGCCGAGGTCGTCTCCGGGTTCCACGCCGCGGATGCCTCGCTGCTCGTGATGGACGCGTCGGGCTCCGTCGAGTCGGGCCTCGAGACCGCGGTCGCGCTCGCGCGCCGGAGCGGCCGGGCCGCCTGCTTCGTCGTCAACAAGTGCGATCGGGAGAACGCCGATCCCACGGCGGCGCTCGACGCGCTCCGGGCGGCGTTCGGCCAGAAGGTCGCCCCGCTCCAGCTGGCGATCGGCGCCGCGGAATCGTTCAGCGGCTATGTCGACCTCGTCCATCGTCGGGCGTACCGCTGGGATGGCAAGGCGGATGTCGAGATCCCGATCCCGGCGGAGCTCGAGGGTGAGATCGCCCGACGCCGGGACCAGCTGCTCGAGGCCGCCGCCGAGGCCGACGACGACGTCCTGACCAAGTACCTCGAGGGGGAGGAGATCTCGGACGCCGAGCTCGACGGCTGCCTCCACCGCGGTGTCCGCGACGCCATCCTGGCGCCCGTCCTGGTGGCGAGCGCGGCCAAGGGCATCGGGATGCGTGGCCTGCTCGACTCGATGATCCGCTACTTCCCGGCCCCCAGCGAGGAACCGCCGGTCGAGGCGGTCGACCGGTCGGGCGCGCGGGTCGATGTGGCGCCGGACCCGAGCGGCCCGCTCGTCGCCCGCGTCTTCAAGACCGCCGCCGACCCGTACGTCGGACGCCTGACCTATCTCCGGGTGCTGTCCGGCACCGTCCGGAGCCAGACCGCGGCCCACAACGCCAACCAGGGCGAGGACGAGCGCATCGGCCAGCTCCTCCTGCTCCACGGCAAGGAGCAGGAGCCGGTCGGCGAGCTGAAGGCCGGCGAGATCGGCGCGGTCGCCAAGCTCTCGGTCACCCATACCGGCGACACGCTCTCGGCGAAGGACCGGGCGCTGACCCTCCCGCCGATCGAGTTCCCGGAGCCGACGCTCATGGTCGCGATCGAGCCGCAGACCAAGGCCGACCTCGACAAGATGGGCGGTGCCCTCCAGCGGATGCTCGAGGAGGAGCCGTCGGCGCGCGTCGAGCGCAGCCCGGCTGGCGAGCAGGTCCTGGTCGCGACCGGCGAGGCACACGTCGCGGTCATCGGCGAACGCCTGAAGCGGAAGTTCGGCGCGGCGATCGTCACCAGGACGCCGCGCGTCCCGTACATGGAGACGATCCGCGGCAGGGCCCAGGTCCACGGCCGGTACAAGAAGCAGACCGGCGGCCACGGCATGTTCGCCGACGTCTGGCTCGAGCTGGAGCCGAACCCGGGCGGGGGCGTCGAGTTCGCCGAGCACGTCGTCGGCGGCTCGGTGCCGAGGCAGTTCTTCCCCGGCGTCGAGAAGGGCGTCCGGGAGACGGCCGCCGAGGGGATCCTGGCCGGCTTTCCGCTCGTCGACATCAAGGCGACCCTGTACGACGGCTCGTTCCATCCGGTCGACTCGAACGAGCTCTCGTTCAAGATCGCCTCGTCGATGGCGCTCAAGGACGGCGTGCTCCAGTCCAGGCCCGTCCTGCTCGAGCCGATCATGGCCGTGTCGGTGACCGTCCCGGAGCAGTACATGGGGGACGTGAACCGCGACCTCAACGGCCGCCGAGGCCGAGTGCTCGGGATGGACCCCGCCGGAGACGGGACGCAGACGATCATCGCCCAGGTGCCGCAGGCCGAGCTGTTCAGCTACGCGACCGAGCTGCGCTCCCTGACCGGGGGTCGTGGCGCGTTCCGCGCCGTGGTCGACCACTACGAAGAGGTCCCCGGCAACATCGCCGAG
>JAPVSP010000067.1:0-4219 GCA_047519685.1 Chloroflexota bacterium | reverse complement strand
GCGGCCCGCGCCGGGACGGGCGGGTGAGGCCGTCCAGGTCGCCGGTCGCCTCGGCGGCCGCGCGATCCCGCGGCATCCGATGAGCACGCTCGTCCTGCTCCGCCACGGCGAGAGCGACTGGAACCGCGAGAACCGCTTCACCGGGTGGACCGACGTGGATCTCTCCGAGGCCGGCATCGCGGAGGCTGTCGAGGCGGGCCGGCTGCTCCGCGAGGCTGGCTTCGACTTCGACATCGCGTACACGTCCGTCCTCAAGCGGGCCATCCGGACCCTGTGGATCGCGCTCGACGAGCTCGACCGGATGTGGATCCCGGTCCAGGGCAGCTGGCGCCTCAACGAGCGTCACTACGGGGCGCTCCAGGGGCTGAACAAGGCCGAGACGGCGGCCGAGTACGGCGACGAGCAGGTCCGGCTGTGGCGGCGAAGCTACGACGTCCCGCCGCCGCCCCTCGACGAGGACGACCCGCGCCACCCGCGTCACGATCCGCGGTACTCCTCCGTGGATCCCGCGCTGCTGCCGCGCTCCGAGTCGTTGAAGGACACGGTCGCGCGGTTCCTGCCCTGCTGGCACGACCTGATCGCCCCGACCATCCGGGACGGGGGACGCGTGCTGATCGCGGCCCACGGCAACAGCCTCCGGGCGCTGGTGAAGTACCTCGACGCCATCTCCGACGACGCGATCGTCGGGCTCAACATCCCGACGGGCGTGCCGCTCGTCTACGAGCTCGACGACGACCTCCACCCGCTGGGTCACCGCTATCTCGGGGACCCGGCTCGGATCGAGGCGGCGATGGCCGCGGTCGCGGCCCAGGGGACGGCGCGGGCCGCGAAGGCGTGATCGGGCCAGGGGACTCGCGAGCCCCGCACCTCGGGATCGCGATGGGCTGTGC
The DNA here is from genome assembly GCA_047519685.1 of Chloroflexota bacterium. Classification (GTDB taxonomy): domain Bacteria; phylum Chloroflexota; class Limnocylindria; order Limnocylindrales; family CSP1-4; genus JAPVSP01. The sequence goes on along the minus strand of JAPVSP010000067.1, from coordinate 3,329 downwards.
TACCATCCGCGGGCTGCCACCCTGCTTCGCGAGGACGACCGTCCGGTGAACCCGTTCCTGGCCCTCGGCCAGATCATCGTCAGTGCCGCGCTCGTCGCGGCGATCCTCCTGCAGGCCCGCGGCACCGGGCTGTCGTCGACGTTCGGCGGCGACTCGGCCGTGTACCGCAGCCGGCGCGGGATCGAGAAGAGCCTCTTCCGGTTCACGATCGTGCTCGGGGTCCTCTTCATCCTGTTCTCACTCGTCTCGTTCGCGTTCGCCCCGTCGACCGGCGCCTGACCGCAGCGGAGCCGGCCGCCGCCCGGCGGGACGAGCGCACCCGTCGATCCCCGCTGATGATGTCCCTCCAGCCGTGACTCGCCGCGACCAGTCCGTCATCGGCGGCCTCCTGCTCGCCCTCGCCGGCCTTGCGACGGTCATCGGCTGGCCGGCGCTGGCGCCGGCGTCCTCAACCGGCCTGGCCGCCTCGCCATCGCCGTCGCTCGCCGCGGCGCGGCCGTATCGCGAAGGTCTCCTGGGCATCCCGACGTCCGTCAGCCCGTTCGGCGCCCGGTCGACGGCCGATCGCGCGCTCGTGGCGCTGACCTTCTCCGGCCTGGTGCGCCTCGGCCCGGACGGGATGCTGGTGCCGGACCTGGCCGAGCGCTGGACGGTCGACCCGACCGGCGCGAGCTACACGTTCACGCTTCGGGCGAATGCGGTCTGGCAGGACGGGCAGCCGCTCACGTCGCACGACGTCGTATACACGATCGGTGTGCTGCAGGATCCCGCCTACACGGGGCCCGGCGCATCCTCCTGGCGCGACGTGACCGTCAGTGCGCCCGATCCGCGCACCGTGCGCTTCGATCTGTCGACGCCGATCGCCGGCTTCCTCTACGCCGCGACGCAGCCGATCGCCCCGGCGCATCTGCTCGAGGGCGTCCCGATCGAGGACCTCACGGGTGGCGCGTTCGGCGAGCGGCCCATCGGCAGCGGTCCCTACCGCCTCCTGTCCTGGAATGCCGGCTCGGCGACGCTCGAGGCAGCGACGTTCGTGGCGTCGGCCGACGGCCCCGGCCCCGCGACGAGCGTCGACAGCCTGGCGACACCGGCGCCGAGCGCGGTCCCGGCGCGGGTCGTCCCGTACATCACGCGCATCGAGTTCCGGTTCTCCGGGGACCCCACGACGCTCGTGGACGCCTACCGGGCCGGCCAGCTCGATGCCGTGAGCGGGCTGCCGCCCGACGTCGCCGCGGGTCTCGGGGCGGCGAGCGGCTCGCGGCTGCTCCGCTACCCTCGTTCGACCCTCACCGCGGTCGTGCTCAACCTCAGGGCGGGCCGGACCCAGTTCCGGGACGCCCGGGCGCGTCGCGGCCTGCTCGAGGCGATCGATCGCGACACGCTCGTCGCCGACGAGCTCGCCGGCCTCGCCACGCGGGCCGACGCGCCCATCCCCCCGACCTCGTGGGCCTTTGACCCGGCCAAGAGCGTGCCGGTCGCCCACGACCTTGCGGCGGCCGCGAAGGACCTGGCGGCCGGCGGCTGGACCCGGACGAAGGCCGGCTGGGCGGCGCCAGGGCAGAAGGCCGTCACGACGGTCGAGCTGATCTGCCCGGACGGATCGACGAGCCCGACCGGGTGGGCCGTCGCGAACGCCGTGGCGGCCGACTGGCGGGCGCTCGGGCTGGACATCCGGGTCGTGGGCCTGCCTCCGGCGGAGCTGGTCGACAAGCGTCTCGGCGCCGGCCAGTTCGATGTCGCGCTGCTCGACATCACGCTCGGCCACGACCCGGATCTCTACCCGCTGCTCGCCTCGACCCAGACGATCGCCGGGGGTTCGAACGTCAGTGGGCTGCAGGACCCGACGCTCGACGCGAAGCTCATCGCGGCCCGCAAGCCCGGGCCGGACGACGCGCGGCGGGCCGCCTACGCGGACCTCCAGGCCTACCTGGCGGCGAACGAGTTCCTGCTCCCGCTGGCCTATCGGGATGAGGTCGTCGTGGTCCGCGACACGCTCCAGGGACCGTCCGTCCGGGAGGTCGGGGACGCGGCTGACCGATTCTACGATGTGCTAACATGGCGGCTCGCCGACGACCGGTGAGCTTCGGCGAGCCGGGTGATCGGGACCCCGGCCGAGGTGGCGGAATTGGTAGACGCGCTAGCCTCAGGAGCTAGTGGCCTGTAAGGGCCGTATGGGTTCAAATCCCGTCCTCGGTACCACGCCTCCCTCAGGGGACCACGATCGCGGTCACCGTGCCCAGGTGGCGGAATTGGTATACGCGTACGTTTGAGGGGCGTATGAGGCAACTCATCCGGGTTCAAGTCCCGGCCTGGGCACCACACTCTCCCCCTGCCTGAACCGCGTCAGGGGCCACCTCCCGTCCCACCGGTGACGACCCGCCGTGCGCCCGCCGGTGTCCGCGACGCGTCCACGGCCCTCGGCTGACGGAGCGATACCGTCGCACGCGGCCGGCGTCCCATGGCTCTTGCAGAGCGGGTCGGACGCGCCGAGGATGCGACAGGAATGGGACGACGAGGGCTGATGGCGGCGAACAGGCGATCGCCAGCCCTGGTGCTCGTGGCGCTCGTCGTGGGGGCCTGTACCAGCCTGCCCCTGACGCCCACCCCGACACCGCCGGCCTCCTCGGTGGCCTCGAACCTCCCGTCGGCTGGGCGGTCCGCAACACCGACTCCCATCTCCGAGAACGTCGCGACGGCTGCGGCGATAGAGCACGCCGGGTCGTCCATCCCGGTTACGGTGCTCTCGGCGACGCTCTCCACCTACGGCGCCGAGTCGCAGAACAGCTCGATCGTCGATGCGACGACGCCGGTCTGGGCCGTCCGGCTGTCGGGCTCGTTCTATCCGGCCTCCTGTGGACCCATGACGGCGACACCGCATCCATGTCCCTCGCCAGCCCCGACGGCGCTCGTGCTCATCGACGCGCGAACGGGGGCCTTCATCCAGGCCGAGATGCCCGCCCCGGCACCCTCGTGACCGTCGTCTCACGTCGCCGGACCCGACCGGCTTCGGATCGCGTCCCTGCGTCGACTCGCGGGGCGGCCTCCCGCGCAGAGGGTGGCGCCTTCGGGAACGGCAGGCGTGTAGCATCGGCACCCCCGGGCGGTTAGCTCAGCTGGTCAGAGCGCCTCGCTTACACCGAGGATGTCGGGGGTTCGAGTCCTCCACCGCCCACCAGGTTTTACGCACGAAATGGCCCCCGACGGGCGTCCGTCGGGGGCCTCTCGCTGTCAGTTGCTCACGTTCTGCTCACATCGCCTCGGACTTCGAGGGCGCGAGGAGCGCGTCGAGCGCGTCGGCCGCGGCGGCCTGGAGGCCGGGCATGACGTGG
>JAPVSP010000066.1:0-10024 GCA_047519685.1 Chloroflexota bacterium | reverse complement strand
GGGAACGGGACATTCAGGTAGGCCGGTGCGACATGGGCACCTCGACGCAGCCGCCGAGTTGCCCGTTCCTGAGCGAAATAGAACAAATGGTCGGGGCGAGAGGATTTGAACCTCCGACCTCATCGTCCCGAACGATGCGCGCTACCAAGCTGCGCCACGCCCCGACCGAGGCTCCGTCGCGGAGCCTCGGGATGATACCAAAGGACCCGCCCGACGGCCACGGCCGACCGGCCCTCGATCGCCCCCCTCCCCCGACCGGCCGGCCGTGGCGCGCCAGCTACATCAGGCCGACGACGTGGCCCTCGGGATCGGCGAACAGCGCGATCGTGGTGCCCGGCGCGACCTCGGTCAGCGGCATGACGACCCGCCCGCCGAGCGCCTCGACCCGCCGGAGCGTCCCGGCCGGGTCGTCCGTGTGGACGTAGAACGTGACGTGACCCGGCCCGCCGTCGTTCGAGGCGCCGATGCCGCCGGCGACGCCCTCCTCGGGGCGGAACATGCCGTAGCCGGTGGGGTTGTTCGTGTCGAGGGTCCAGCCGAACACGTCGCCGTAGAAGCGCTGGAGGGCCGGACCGTCCTTGCCAACGACCTCGACGTGGATGACTTGGCTCGCCATGCGTGCGACCTCCGATGAGATGGGGACGGTCAGCCTCGCCGTCTGACCAAACGACGAACGGGAGTCGCGCGAATCGACAGGCTCGGGTGCGGATCGGCCGGCCCAGAGGGAGGCCGCCTCAGTCGACCGGCGCCTCCACCGCGACCTCCGGCCGCCCCGGGCGTCGGCCAGACCGGATCCCGAGCACGACGACGCCGGCCAGCAGGTAGCTCGTGGCCATGATCCCGAACGCGACCGCGAAACCCGTCTCGTTGCCCAGCGCCCCGACGACGCCGCCGAGGATGGCCGACCAGGCGGCACCGATGGCGAACATGACGGTGAAGTAGGTCGCGAACGCGACGTCCCTGATCGCCGGCCGGGCGACGTCCGCGAGCAGCGCCTGGAGCAGCGAGCTCTCCTCGTACACGAACGCGCTCATGAACCCGATCGCGAGCCAGACGAGCGGGATCGAGGTGCCCGCGAGCGGGAGGCTCGCGAGCGAGGCGGCACCCACGACGTACGTGGCGATGAGCACCGTCCGATGGCCGACCCGGTCGGCGAACCAGCCGGCGAGGAGCGGGCCGGGCACGCTGCCCACGAGCAGCAGCGTGTACATCACGGCGATCGTCGGCGCATCCAGGCCGAGGACGAGCGACAGGTAGAGGGGCACGAAGGTCGTGATGATCCCCAGCCCGCGCCCGGCCGCGGCGACCGACGATGCGGCGAACAGCCACATGAGGTCCCGCTCGCCGCGGAGCGAGCGGACGGCCGCCCAGGTCGAGCCGTGGGCGATCGCGGCCGCTCGGTCCGTCCCGGCCTCCCGGACGAGCGCGAGGATGGCGACCGCGACGACGAGCGCCGGCAGCCCGACGGCCAGCACCGCCGCCTGCCAGCCAGCCGTCGCGATGAGCCAGCCCCCGAGCAGGGGCACGGCGACCGTCCCGAGGTTGCCGATGGCGATGTGGGTGCTGATCGCGAACGCGCGCCGGGAGGGCGGGAACTGCTCGGCGAGGATCGCGTGCCCCACCGTGTGCTGCGGCGAGCCGCCGACCCGCGAGACGATCGTCGCCGCCGAGAACCCGAGCCAGGAGGTCGTCGTGGCCAGGACGCTCATGCCCGCGCCGAAGACGAGCCCGGCGCCGCCAAGGATCGTCGGCCGCGGCACGACCCTGGCGAGCGGCCCGAAGCCGAGCTGGACGGCCCCGTTGAGCAGGCTGCCGACTCCGAGCAGCAGGCCGACGGCCTCGACCCCCACCCCGAAGCGCCCGACGACCTCGATGAGCACGAGCGGCAGGAGCGCCGTCTGGGCGTGGATGAGCGCGTGCTGGGCGGACAGCAGACCCAGGCTCACGCGCGGGCGGACGGCGGCCGCGCCCTCCGGCTCGACGATCGGCCGCTCGGTCGCGCTCGCGCTCATGACGGGATGGTAGGCCGGCGGGGCGCACGAGCGTCGCTCGCCCGTACGGGCCGAAGGTCCGCGGCCCGGACGACCGACGGCCCGGACGCCCGGCGGGGGTCGCGACTACGATCGGGACCTGAAGGAGACTGCCGTGGCCATGACCCAGCGACCCTTGACCGAGCCGGTCGGCGCGAGCCGTGAGGCATCGGCCGAGGGGATCGGGATCGACGCGTGGCTCGATCGACTCACGATGCACCTGCCACCCGACATGGTCGTCGAGGCGACCTCGGCCGAGCGGGCCGTGCTGCTCGATCTCGCGCGCGTCGCGGCCCGTCGCGGCGAGCGGTCGGCCGCTCCCATCACGACCTACCTGGCCGGCCTGGCGTTCGCCGACCTGCCCCGGACCGAGCGCCTGACCCGCCTGTGCGAGCTCGTGGCCGCGCTCCGGGCGGAGGCCTGACCGTCGCCAGCGAGGCGGACGGCCATCCATGCGGATCGCGTCGATCCCCGCCCTGACCCCGGCCGACGAGGCCGGGGTGCCGGCGCTCCTGGCCGAGTCGTTCGCCGACCCGTACGCCGAGGGCAGCGTCCGCTGCCACGTGTGCGCTCACCGGTGCGTCGTCCGGCCCGGGCGGCGCGGGATCTGCGGGGTGCGGGCCAACCGGGCCGGCTGGCTCATCAGCCTGGTCTATGGTCGCGCGGTCGCGGTCGCCGTAGAGCCGATCGAGAAGAAGCCGCTCTACCACGTCGCGCCCGGCAGCCTCGCCTACTCGATCGCGACGGCCGGCTGCGACTTCCATTGCTCGTACTGCCAGAACTGGCGGATCTCGCAGGGGCCACGCCTCGGCCTCGAGCTCGAGGCGCGCGAACTGCCACCCGAGCTCGCCGTCTCGGGGGCGCTCGGGGCCGGCGCCCGCTCGATCGCGTACACGTACATCGAGCCGACGGTCTTCCTCGAGTACGTCCTGGACATCGGGCGCCTGGCGCGCGACGCGGGGCTGCTCGGCCTGTTCGTGACGAACGGCTACCTCACCCCGGAGGCCGTCACTCTCCTCGCCCCGTTCATCGACGCCGCGAACGTCGATCTCAAGGGCTTCGACGACGCCGTCTACCGGCGGGTCTGCGGCGCGCGACTCGCGCCGGTCCTCGACGGGATCGTCGAGCTCCGTCGCCACGGCGTCTGGGTGGAGGTGACGACGCTCATCCTCCCCGGTCTCACGGACGAGGCGGCCCAGCTCCGGAGCCTCGCGGGCTGGATCGTCGAGGCGCTCGGGCCGGACACCCCGTGGCACGTCTCGAGGTTCTTCCCGGCTCACCGGATGCTCGACGTCCCGCAGACGCCCCTCGCGACGCTCGCCGCGGCCGCGGAGATCGGCCGGCGCGCGGGCCTCCACCACGTCTACGTCGGCAACGCGCCGGAGCTCGATGCCGAGGACACGCGCTGCGCCGGCTGCGGGCTCCTCCTCGTCGAGCGGCACGGCTACCGGATCGTCCGGAACCTCGGCCCGGACGGGACCTGCCCACGCTGCACCCGGCCCCTTGCCGGCCGGGCCCTCGCCGGATCGGAGGATCGACCATGCGGCTGAGCGCCAGGGCGTCCGCCGTGCGACCCGGGGCGGTCGCCGGCGCCTTCTATCCCGCCGAGCCGCGAGCCCTCCTGGCGCTCGTCGACGAGCTGCTGGCGCGCGCCGCCCGTGACCGCGCGGCCGAGCCACCGCCGGTCGGCCGCCTCCTCGGCCTGCTCGCGCCGCACGCCGGTCTCGTGTACTCGGGCGCCGTCGCCGCGGCGGCCTGGCGCCTCCTGGCGCCGACGCCGCCGGCCACGATCGTGCTCCTGGGGACCGTCCACTTCGCCGGCTGGCTCGAGGGGGTCGGGGCGTGGGAGGCTGGGGCCTGGGAGACGCCGCTCGGCGACGTCGAGGTCGACGAGCGACTGGCCGGCGCGATCGTCGAGCTGGGAGGGCCGTACGCGGTCGATCGGGCCGCTCACCTCGGCGAGCACTCGCTCGAGGTCCAGCTGCCGTTCCTGCGGCGGGTCGCGCCCGAGGCCCGGATCGTGCCGCTGGCGATCGCGATCGGCACCGGGGCGCCGGCGCGCGCCGCCGGCGAGCGGCTCGGGACGCTCCTGCGGGGACGGCTGGAGGCTGGCGAGCGGATCCTCCTCGCGATCAGCACCGATGCCGCGCATTACCCTGGCGAGGCGGTCGCCCGGATGGTCAACGAGCGATTGCGGCCGGCCCTCGAGGCGGTGGACGCGGCGGATCTCGCCGAGCGCGAGCGGGCGCTCCTCGCCGAGCGGCGGCCGGGCCTCGCCTGCGGCATGTGCGGGATCCAGCCGGCCGTCCTGGGCCTGGCGGCGCTCCGCGCGATGGGGGCCCGGCGGGGTGAGGTCGTCGCCGCCGCCACCTCCGCCGACGCGGGCGGCGGGAGCGAGCGGACCGTCGGCTACATCGGCGCGGCCTTCACCGCTTGACGCCGGGGTCCCGCGACCGCCGCCGGTCCGGGGCCCGGGCGGGGCGACCGGGCGAGGGACGGAACGACCGGCCCGGGGACCGGGCCGGTCGTCGGACGCCTGGGGTGCCTGGTCTAGAAGGCTTCGAGGTAGCGATCGAGCTCCCACTGGGTGACCTGGGTGCGGTACTCGTCCCACTCGCCGCGCTTCGCCTCGACGTAGTGGGAGAGGACGTGATCGCCCAGCGCCTCGCAGACGACCGGGTCCTTCTCGAGCTCGTCGATGGCCTCGCCGAGCGTCCCGGGCAGCTCGCGGATGCCCTTCTCGGCGATCCGTGCCGCGTCCATCTCGAACAGGCTCTCCTCGACCGGCGCGCCGAGCTGGAGGCCCTTCTCGACGCCGTCGAGCCCGGCCGCGATCATCGCCGCGAAGGCCAGGTAGGTGTTCGAGGACGGGTCCGGGCAGCGGACCTCGATCCGGGTGCCCTCGATCGACTTGCCCGGTGAGACCATCGGGACCCGGATGAGCGCCGAGCGGTTCGTCCGGCCCCAGGTGAGGTAGGTCGGCGCCTCGTAGCCCGGGACCAGCCGCTTGTAGCTGTTCACGAGCGGGGCGAGGATGGCGATCATCCCCCGCGCGTGCGACAGGATGCCCGCCGTGTAGGCGCGGGCGATGTCGGAGAGGCCGTACTGGTTGTCCGCATCCGCGAAGGCGTTCCGTTCGCCGGCGATCGAGTAGAGGCTCTGGTGGGTGTGCATGCCCGAGCCGTTGATGCCGTGGATGGGCTTGGGCATGAACGTCGCGTAGAGGCCGTGCTGCTGGGCGATCGCCTTCAGGGTGAACTTGAAGGTGAGCGCGTTGTCGGCGGTCCGCAGCGCGTCGGAGTACTCGAAGTCGATCTCGTGCTGGCCGGCGGCGACCTCGTGGTGCGCGGCCTCGACCCGGATGCCGAACGCCTCCAGGGCGTCGACCATGTCCTGGCGGACCTCCTGGGCCAGGTCGGTCGAGAAGTCGAAGTAGCCGGCGAGGTCGTGCGGGAGCGGGGCGACCCGGCCGTCGTCGCGACGGAAGAGGAAGAACTCGAGCTCTGGGCCCATGTTCACGATGAAGCCGAGCTTGCGGGCCCGCTCCACCTGGCGCCGCAGGATGTAGCGCGGATCGCCGACGAACGGCTCACCGCGGGGCGTGTAGACGTCGCAGATCACCCGCGCCGTCCCTCGCGGACCGGCGCTCGGCTGCCAGGGCAGCTCGGTGAAGGTGCTCATGTCCGGCATGAGGTACTGGTCGGACTCGGCGATCCGGGTGAAGCCCTCGATCGAGGAGCCGTCGAACCAGGTCCCGTGGGTGACCGAGCTCTCGAGCTGGTGGATCGGGATGGTGACCGCCTTGACGGACCCGATGATGTCGGTGAACTGGAGCTGGACGAAGCGGATCCCGCTCAGCTTCGCCAGCTCGATCTGCTCGCTCGGGCTCGCCGCGCTGATGATGGCCAATCTGCCCTCCTGATCGGACCGGCGGGTCCCCGATGGACCCGCCCACCGCCTCCATCGACGGAGACCCTGCCGTCGCATGGTGCGGCACGCACAACATCGGCCACGTCCGGCCGAACTGACGGCAGGATAGCAGCCGCGAACCACCCGTTGGGTTACGGTTCGGTGTCGCCGCCTTGAGCAGTTTGCACAAGTCGGACGGCCGTGGCGAGCGGCAGCCGCAGCCCCGGATCCGCGAGCCGCCAGCCCGTCAGCGCCTCGATCCGCCGCAGCCGGTACGCCAGGGTGTTGCGGTGGATGCGCAGGCTCGCGGCCGCCTCGGCGGGCCCGGGCGCGTCGAGGATCGCCCGGAGCGTGGCCAACCGCTCGGCGACCGCCACCGGTCGGCCCTCGAGCAGCGGGGCCAGCAGCGCACGGGCGAGCCGCGGGCCGTCCGGCACGCTGTGCACGGCGCCGAGCAGTCGATAGGCCGGCAGGCGGTCCGCCCGGGCGACCGGCGGAGGGGCCGCACCCCGGTCAAGCGCGGCGAGCGCCTCGATCGCCTCGAGCGTCGCGCGGGCATCGGCCTCGGCCGCCGGGCGATCCGCCGAGGCCGAGAACGGCCGCGAGATGGCGACCGTCCGGCCCAGGAACCCGGCGATCCGCTCGGCCAGGACGAGGCCGCCCGGGTCGCGCTCGTCGGCGGCGAGCACGGCCCGCAGCTCGAGGCTCTCGGCCGACCCGCGCAGGCTCATCCGGCGGGCCGGCGCAAGGACCCGCAGCTCCCGGCGGGCCTCCTCGCGCTGCTCGATCGAGGCGGTCCCGTCGGGCGCGACCTGGCGGGCGACCAGGACGGCCCAAGGCGGTCCGTCGGCTGGCAGGGCCTCGGAGCGACGGGCCCCGTCCTGGGCACGACGCACGGCCTCGTCGCGCGCGAGCTCAAGGGCGAGCAGGCCGGCGATCCGGGTGGCGACGATGCGCTCGAGCTCCGTCGCGGGTCGCTCGCCGAGCAGGACGAGCGAGCCGGCCGTGGCGGCCCCGCGCTCCGGCGACAGCCCCGGCCGAACGGCGGCCGCCGGCAGCGGCGTCCGGAGCGCCGCGCTGCGCGATCCCACGAGATACCGCCCGACCGCCGCGGCCGCGGACGGGTCGTCGAGCGTCGCGTGGACGGCGAGGGCGTCCCCGCGCCGGCCTTCGAGCGCGACCGCCCGCCCCAGGAACGCGCCGATCTCGCCGACCAGGCCCGGCAGGTCCGCCTCGCCGAGGGCGAGTCGCTCGAGGCGCTGCTCGAGCAGACCGGCCTGGTGCTCAAGCTCCGCGCGGCGGTTGACGAGGAATCCGATGAGACTGCGCTCCAGGACCCCGGGGTCGGCGCCGGCCAGGCGGAAGGCCGGGAGGCCAGCCGCGCCGGACGCCGCCGCCAGGGCGAGGCCCGGCTCGTCGGATCCCCCGGCGGACGAGCCCTGGTCGCCGGCCAGGCCGGGAGCGCCGAACGCGCCTGGCGCGGTCGGGTCGGCAGCCCGGACCTCCTCGCCGCCGACCACCAGGACCGCCGCCACATCGGCCGCTTCGAAGGCCGCCACGAGCTCGGCGCGTCCGGCGGGCGTCGGGGCGACGACCGGCAGGGCACTGGCGGGGACGACGACGAGGTCGCCCGGATCGAGGGTGTCGAACGCCGGGACCCGGGCGCGGAGCACGCGGACCCAGCCGACGAGCGCCTCGAGACGGGCCGGCTCGGCCGGCCCGGCCCACGCGGCCCCCGGAAAGACGGCATCGCGGACCTCGCGAAGCGACGCCATCCGATGCCTCAGGCGGGCCGGCGGACGGCGACGAGGTCGTCGAGCAGGCGCCCGAACTCGCGCTCGACGTCCACGTAGCGATCGGCTCGTCCGACGATCGCCAGCTCGCCGCCCGGCGACAGGCGGGCCCACACCCGCCGTCGGGGCAGGTAGAAGGTGATGAGCAGGCCGGCGATGAGGAGCCCGAATGCGAGCCAGACCAGGCCCTGGCCCGGGTCCCGCTTGGCGATGAGGAGGCTGTAGGACGTGACCCCGCGCAGCCCGACGGTGAAGTCGATCGCCGGAGCGGTCCCGGTCTCCCCCGGCTCGAGCGCGAGCGCGCCCAGGTCCTGGGTCTGGGACGAGCCGTCGGGCGCCGTGCCGGTCACGCGGTACGGGATGAACAGGACGACGGTCTGGCCGCCCGACCCACGCTGAAGGAGCATCTGGAGGCCGGCGTCCCGTCCCGGGACGGCCATGATCCCGTACGGCAGACCGGCCGCCTGGTCGGTGAGCGGGACGGGTCCCGACCACAGGAGGCGTCCGTCGGTCCGGTCGCGGATGACGACGTCGGGCGCCGGTCCGAAGCCGTTCTGGTGGAACGTGTAGCCGGCGATCGACAGCGGGTCGTTGACCCGGATCGTCTTCCGGGCGATCTCCCGGCCGTCCTGGTAGACGCCCAGGTCCGTCGTGTAGTCGGTGGCCTGGCCGGTCGCCAGGCCGGGCGCCTGGAAATCGTAGTTCTTCACCAGCAACAGGCCGGGGGTCCCGATCGGCTGGACCGTCAGCGACTCGCCGACCGGCACGACGAGCCCGGCCTCGTCGCCGAAGGCGCTGGTGATCGCGGCGGCGACCAGGAACAGGATGAGGCCGGCATGCGTGAGCAGGGTCGCCAGCTTCGTGTACTGGTGCCGGTCGCCGTACACGTAGGTCAGGCCGCCCGCCTCGGCCTGCCGCAGCCGGAACCCGTGGCGGCGGAGGGTCGCCCGCAGCCCCTCGAGCGGCACCCGGTCGACGCCCGCCCGGTCGGGCAGGCTCAGGTCGAAGTACGGGTCGGGCTGGACCACCCGGACGTCCATCACCTGGCGCCAGAGCCGGGGCGTCCGGTCGATCGTGCAGATGAGGATCGAGATGAGCAGGACGACCAGACCGAGCGAGAACCACGTCGAGCGGAAGACCTGGAAGAGCTGCAGCCGCTCGAGGACGTCCACGACCGTCGCCCCGAGGACCGGGTCGTACCGGTCGTGGAGATCGGCCATGCCGTTGAGGTAGTCGGTCGCCGAGCGGAAGGCCGAGTCGGGCAGCTGCCGGAGCGTCATCCCGATCGTGGCCAGGATGGCCAGGACGATGATCTGGGCGACGGCGAAGTCGACCGACGTGAACAGCCTCCAGAGCCCGTTCCAGAGGCGGGCCGGCGGCCCGGACGGTGCCGTCCTGAGCCGGGCCGGCCGGTCGGCCGTCAGCGTCGCCATGCGCCCGAGCCCTCAGGCCCCGGCGGCGACGGCGTCCCCGGTCGCGTCGCGGGCGGCGGCGAGGCCGCGCCCGAAGTCCTCGCGCAGGTCCTCGAGGTCCTCGAGGCCGACCGAGACCCTGAGCAGGCCCGGGGTGATCCCGCTCGCCTCCAGCTCGGCCTCGGACAGCTGGCGGTGGGTCGTCGAGGGCGGATGGGCGACGATCGTGTGGATGCTTCCCAGCGAGGCGGTCCGCTCGGCGACCTGCAGCGCGTCGATGAACGCCTCTCCGGCCCGGCGCCCGCCGGCCAGCTCGACGGCGAACATCCCGCCGCCCAGAGAGAGCTGGCGAGCCGCCACAGCGTGCTGGGGGTGGCTCGCCAGGGCGGGGTGGAGCACGCGGGCGACGCCGGGCCGGTCGGTGAGCCATCGCGCGAGCTCGACGGAGGTCGCCGAGTGGCGCTCCATCCGGACCGCCAGCGTCGCGATCCCGCGGAGGACGAGGAACGCCGAGAGGGGCGCGATCGTCCCGCCGGTGTCGATCTGGGCCTGGCGGACGTCCTCGATCAGCGCGGCGGAGCCCGCCACGACCCCGGCCAGCACGTCCGAGTGCCCGGACAGGTACTTGGTCGCCGACTCGACGACCAGGTCGGCGCCGAGCTCGAGCGGCCGGCAGAGGTACGGTGAGGCGAAGGTGTTGTCGACGACGAGCCTGGCGCCGTGGTCATGGGCGAGCGTGGCGAGGGCCGCCAGGTCCGCGACGACGATGGTCGGGTTGGCGACCGTCTCGGCGTACAGGACGGCCGTCGGCGCCGCGGCGAGGGCGGCCCGCACGGCCGCGAGATCCGTGATGTCGACGAACTCGGTCGCGACGCCCAGC
>JAPVSP010000065.1:0-3105 GCA_047519685.1 Chloroflexota bacterium | reverse complement strand
GGATCGCGCGAGACCGGCTGGAGGCGCTCTGGCGCGACCGGCTCGCTCGGCTCACGCCGGTGGATCTCCACTACCGGGACGCGATCGCGTACGTGACCGGCCTTCGGAGCTCGTAGCGGCCCGTCGCGTCCACCGGGCGACCCGTGGCATCGACGAGCGGCGGATGCCCACGAAGGTCGGGTCCGTGGCGCCGCGGGTGCTCCCGGCTACGGTCCGCCTCCCGCGCCGTGCGCCACCGGTCTCGGTCCACGTGGCGTCGCCGTCGGACCCTTCGGCCTGAGCCGTCCGTACATCCAGGCGCTGCCGAGCAGCAGGACGCCGAGCGCGATGAGCGAGATCACCCGGTAGGCCACGTCCAGCGACGAGAGGTCCACGAGGAAGACCTTGGCGGTCGCCAGGGCCAGCAGCCCGAGTCCCCCCTGACGCAGCTCGAGGCGTCTCGTCACGAGCCCGCCGACGAAGCCGACCACGCCGCCGATCGTCCACAGGACGCTGAGGGCGACCTGGCCCTGCTTCTGCAGCTCCTCGAGCGCGACCGGCCCGCCGACCTGGGCGGAGAACGTATCGACGATCGCGACCGAGAGCAGATAGACGACGACGGCGCCCGCCCCGACCTCGGCCCAGCGCGCCCACCGCTCGGCCCGATGGAGCCAGGCGAGCGCCGCGAGCGCGACCGCGACCGAGCCGAGAGCGGCAACCGTCTCGCCGGTCACGACCGGATAGCGGAACGACGGCATCGCCTCTGCGACCAGCCGCGTCGGCGGTCCGACGATGCCGACCGCGACGAGGGCCGCAGCGGCAAGGACGAGGCCGCCGGCCACGAGGAACGGGCGGCGACCGCCGGCGTCGACGACGGCGAGGCCGAAGCCGGCGACTCCCAGGGCGCTCCAGAGGACGGCCACGGCCCAGGCGTAGACCTCGTAAGGGATGGTGTAGGCGAGGATCGCGCCGGTCGCGATGAGCCCGACCCGCCACGCGAGTCGCCCGCCGACGACCGCCGTGCAGGCGAGGGTCGCCACGATGAGGATCGCCGCAGTCAGGGCCCCGTCGCCGGTGAACGGGATGGCCGGCGGGAAGACCTGGCCGAACGACGCGACGGGCAGCTCGACGGATGTCGCGTGGCCGACGGCGAGGAGCCCGGCCAGGCCGGACATCGCCGGGACCGCGACGTCGGACAGCTCGCCCGTCGGGACGCCCGGCCTGAGGATCGACGGAACGAGACCCTCCACGGTCCAGCCCACCGGTCGCTCGGGCAGGCGCGGCAACGCCTTCCAGATGGCCGCCCCGGCGACGGCGACCGCGCTCCAGGCCGCGACGACCGGGATCCCGCGCAGCTCGGAGCCGATGGCCAGCGACGTCACCAGCAGCCCGAGCGCGACGGCCCAGCTGCGGGGCCGCCGCTCGGGAAGGACCGCGACCGCGACCGCGAGCCCGACCAGGAAGAACGCGAGGGCCGCGCCGCGCTCATCGAGGAACGGGACGTCGGCCGGGGCGCCGACCGGCAGCGGGTACTCGACCAGCACGAGGTGGCTGGCGGCGAGCGTGAAGAGGACGCCAGACGTCGCCAGGCTGAACGGGTGATGACGGAGCGAGGCGACCCAGGCGAGAGCGGCCGCCTCGGCCGTCCAGGCGATCGGGACAGGTGGACCGCCGAGCTGGACGGGGACGGCCATCGTCAGCGCGGCGATCCCGGTCCCCATCGAGAGGAGACCGAACAGGTGTCGCTCGCCGTCGCGGACGATGAAGTAGCCGCCGAGGCCCAGGTGCGCCAGCGTGACCACGAGCAGGAAGGTCCCACGATACGGCTCGAGGTCACCCGACAGGAGCGTGAACCCCGCCCACACGAGGAACGCCGCGTCGGCCAGCAGGAGGCCGGCGCTGCTTGAGCGAAGGTCGTCGCGCCGTCGTCGGAACTCCTCCCCGCCGGCGGCGACCGCGTGGATCCCCCAGAAAGCCGCCAGCGCCACGAACGCGATGGGGACCGATGGCTCGCCCGCGAACCAGACCGCCGCCTGCGGGGCGGAGAGCAGGAACGCGATCGGGGGCAGCCAGGACCACGTCCGAAGGAGCGCGACGATCGTCGTGCCGACGAGGGCGACGCCGACGAAGCCGAGGGTCGACAGGTCGGGCGACGCACCGACGAGCGGAGGTGATGCCAGGACGGTCACGAGGCCGAACCCGGCCACGACCTGCGAGTCCACTCGGACCGCGATGACCGCCACCGCGACCGCGCTGAGCAGCGCGCCGGCGAGCCCGAGCTCGGTCGGCACCAGGCCGTACAAGCGGGTCGCGCCCACCAGGCTGATCGAGACGATCGCCAGCCCGACCGGCGTGAGCACCGTGCCGACCAGGCGCTCGCCGCGCTCGAGCAGGAAACCACCGGCGGCGATGGCCAGGGCCCCGGCCAGCAGCCCGATGGCGACCTGACCCTCGTGCCCGATCCAACCGCGGCTGAAGGCGAGGCTGATGAAGAAGATGGCACCCAGGATGAGCGCGGCTCCGCCGACCCAGGCGAGGGCGCGGCCGGTCAGGCGCTCCTCCAGGTCCTCGACCAGCTGCCCGAGGTTCGCGACGGGCATCGAGGACCGAGGCGCCTGCCATCGCTCGGAGGGTTCGGGCTCCGCGGCGGTCGGCGCGGCCGGCCACGCGTCGGCGGCCGCGAGGCGCTCGGACGGTCGCTGGACCGTGGGTCCCGTGTCCGGTGCGATCCAGGCGGGGGCCCCGATCGGATGCAGCGAGACGATGGCCGGCGCCGGCGCCGGTGGCACAGCCTCGGGCGCCGGCGCACCGGTGGCCAGTCGCGCCTCGACGTCCTCGAGCCGGTGTTCGAGGGCCGAGACCCTGGCTTCAAGGATCCGCTCCCGATCGGATGCCCCGGCGTCCATCTCGGCGCTCCTTCTCCCCCCGACCCCGGCCGGCGACGCCGGCCGCCCGATCGCGTTCGTCGACAAGACGCGGTGCGCCGCATCCTGTTTCGGTCGACCGAGGTCGCGGCTCGCCGATGCATGCCGATCGGGCCGGCCCGCCGGGACCCCTGCTACCATCGCCGGCGATGGAGATCATGGGCATCCGGATCCCGACCGTGATCCGCGACAACGTCGCCCG
>JAPVSP010000064.1:0-2715 GCA_047519685.1 Chloroflexota bacterium | reverse complement strand
TCATCCAGGCCGGCGAGTGCGACGTCGTGCTCACGGGCGGCGCCGAGGCGCCGGTCCTGCCGATGGCCATCGCGGCGCTCGGCAACATGGGCGCCCTGTCGAAGCGGAACGACGACCCGGCGCACGCCTCCCGCCCGTTCGATCGCACCCGGGATGGCTTCGTCCTCGGCGAGGGCGGGGGCGTCGTCGTCGTCGAGTCGCTGGCCAACGCCCTCGAGCGTGGCGCGACGCCCATCGCCGAGATCCTCGGTGGCGGCCTGACCGCCGACGCGTTCCACATCAGCGCACCGGAGCCGAGCGGCCGCGGAGCGGCCCGCGCCATGACGGCGGCGCTTCGCAACTCCGGCGTCGGACCGGACGAGATCGACTGGATCGTCGCGCACGGCACCTCCACGCCGCTCAACGACAGCACCGAGACCCGGGCCATCAAGAGCACCTTCGGCGAGCATGCGCGGCGGGTCGCCATCAGCTCGCCAAAGTCGATGGTCGGGCACCTGGTCGGCGCCGCCGGCATCGCCTCGGCCCTCGCCGCGCTCGGCGGGATCCGCGACCAGGTCATCGCGCCGACGGCCAACCTCCACGAGCCGGACCCGGAGTGCGACCTCGACTACGTTCCGCTGGTCGCACGCCCGGCGAAGGTGGACACGGTGATGGTCAACGGCTTCGGGTTCGGCGGACAGAACGCGGTGACGATCCTCCGGCGGTACGAGGGCTAGCCGCTCGCGCCGCGCGACAGCGCGAGTGTCGGCCGGCCGACACCGTCCGGGGCCCGGCGACCCGTACACTCCCGACCTCACCACCGACCGCGGGAGAACGATGGGCGAGAGCATCCGGCTGCGACTCGAGGACGGGCAGGAGCTCGAGGCGATCCTCGACGACCCGGACGACGGCCTCCGGGCGCGACTCGCGACGGCGAGTGCACCCCTCGCCCTCCTCGCGGCCGACGACGACGTGGAGGGCCACGGGATGAGCCCGATCGTGCGGGCCCGCGTCGAGGACGCCGGCGACACCGCCGGTCACGCGCTCACGCTCCGGCTGCCGGACGCCGAGGCGGCCAGGGAGGTCCAGCGGCGGCGGCTCGGCGCGGGCCTCGTCGGCGTGGTCGTCGTCGGCGGCGGGTCAACGAGCATGTGGGTGCCCGACGCCGGCGCCTCGATCGCCGGTGGGACGCTCGACCCCGACGGCTCCCGCGAGCGCGGCGGGACGGATCGCCGGGCGGGCACGGACGCCGGGCGGGGCTGAGCCGGACCCGACACGCGGCGGGTCGGCTGGGCGACCCTCGAACCGTCCATCAGCCGCTAGCCCGACGCCCCGATCGGAGCGTAGCTTCGTCTGATCCGGAGGCCGCACCAGCAGTCCCCCGACCGGGGGGAAGGAGTCCACATGAGCACCGTCCGCATCGAGCTCGAGGACGGGACGACCGTCGAAGGGACCGTGGAGGGCCCGATCGGCCCGGATCTCGGCGAGGTCATCGCCGCAGGTCCGCTCCGCATCGCGCTCGAGAAGGCCGAGGTCGAGGGCCACCAGCTCTCGTCCTTCGTGCAGCTGATCATCACCGGGCCGGACGACACCGAGGGCCACGCGCTGAGCCTCCGGCTGCCCAACGCCAGGGCGGCCCGCGACCTCGAGCGGCGACTGCTCGCGACGGGGGCCCTCGTCGGCATCGTCGTGGTCGGCGCCGTCACGGCGACCGCGGTCGTGCCGTCGCTGACGACCCCGCAGGCGCCCGCGGTCTCGATCACCGCCCCGCTGCCGGCCCCCGGCTGGGCCGACCCGGCGGTCCGCGACCGTGGGTCGGAGGACGGCATCGCGCCGCTGACGGCCCCCGCCTGGGCGAACCCGGCGGTCCGCGACGGCACCCAGGTCGAGTCCATCGGCCAGACGGCGCCGGCCGCGCCCGCCTGGACGAACCCGGCGGTCCGCGACCGTGGGTCGGAGGACGGCGTCGCGCCGCTCACCGCCCCCGCCCGGGCGAACCCGGCGGTCCGCGACGGGATGGGTGCCGACAGCGCCATCGAGGCGCCGCTCGTGCCGCCCACGTCGGCCGATCCGCTGGTCCGCGACGGCGCCCCGGACGATGGGCAGCCCGCCGACGTGTCCACGACGCCGCAGACGAACCCGCGCGCTCGCTGACCCCGGAGGCCAGCCACGAGGCGCCGTCCCCACGGGCGGCGCCTCGTCACGTCCGACCCGCGACTACTCGACGACGAGCGTCCCGGTCATCCCGGCCTCGAGATGGCCGGGCACGCTGCAGACGAACGTGTAGCGTCCCGGCCGATCGATCCGGAAGCGGATCCGCTGCGTCTGGCCGGGACGAGCCGGGGCATCGACGTTCGCCAGCCCCTCGACCATCCAGTCGTGGAAGACCGGGTCACGGTTGGTGAACGTCAGGAGCACGAACCCGCCGGCCGGCACGTGGATCTCGGTCTGCGAGAAGCGCAGGTCGCTCGCGACCAGCTCGACCTGCGTCGCGCTCGAGTCGAGGGCGCGGTCCGCCGCGATCACGCCGGCTACCAGTCCGGAGGCGACGAGCGCGATGGCCGCGAGGAACGAGGCGTCGAGGAGCCGGCTCGGGAGGCCGCGACCCTCGGGCCGGACCTCGTCGGGGCGGACCCGGACGCTCCGGAGTCGCAGCGAGTTGGTCACGACGCTGACGGACGAGAGCGCCATCGCGCCCGCCGCCATCGCCGGATCGAGGGTGACGCCGAAGAAGGG
>JAPVSP010000063.1:0-5056 GCA_047519685.1 Chloroflexota bacterium | reverse complement strand
GCGATGTTCTGGGACGATCTCGTCCGGCGGTGGCGACGCGACAACCGACAGCTCGGTCCGCGGCTGCTCGCGGGCACCGCAGGCTATGTCGCTGTCGCGCCGACCCGTCGCCGACGGAGTCGAGTGCCCCTCGTCCTGCTCATCATCGCGGTCGGCGTCCTGCTCGCCCTCGCTGTGGCGACCGGGCGCGTCCAGACGCCGACGCGGACGGGTGGCCTGGACCGGGCCGAGGCGATCGCGGCAGCGCAGCGCGCCTACCCAGCGGATGGCGTCATCGCCGCGACCGTCGGTCGGATCGACAGCTTCGAGCCAGGCCAGGCCTTGCTCGCGGGCGACCATCTCGTGTGGGCGATCGTGGAGAGCGGACGATTCGGAGGGAGCTGCGGTCCGGCGCTCTATCCTGGCTGGACGCCTCGTCCCTGCCCCTCGCCCGCGACACGGGCCACCGTCATCGTGGACTTCATGACAGGCGAGTTCATCATGGCCTCCTGGACCACGGGGCCGTAGCAGCCGTCGAGACCTCCTCTCGGCAGCCGCCTCGCTGGTGACATTCACGGACGCAGGCCGACCACGGCACGACGTGACCCCGCATGTACAGGTACTTGGGGCGGTCAGGCGCCGCGAACCCGAGCCGGGACTCAGGTCGAGATACGGGCTTGGCGTCGGATGCCAACGAGCGTCAGCGAAGCGCCAGCGCCGATCAGCGCTACAGCAAGTGCGAACCAGGGCGTGAGATCGTCCGGCATGAAGCACGACGGGTTGGCCGCGCACCTGGCATCGGCCCATCCGAGCAGCCCACCCATGCCGACGCCGATCCCGGCGAGGAATCCCGCGAGCCCGAGCGGACGTCTCGGTTCGCGCGCCGCCCACACGAGGGCGGGCACGAACAGGAGGACCACGAGCGTCCCGCCCTCCAGCGCGAGGCCACCGGCAAAGGCCCCGAGGACCAGCCCCAGCAGCCAGTGGGTCAACCGCATTTCGCCTCCGGGCGGACGTACCGGCTCAATCTGGTTCCAGGGCCGCAGTGGGTCAAGTGCCCAGCAAGGTCGAACTCGACTGCCGGCTCACTTCGCAGCGCTCCGCCGTCAGGCGGGCGTCGGTCCGTAGACGGTCTCCAGCTATCGCCGTCGCGTGTCATTGCGACACGCCGAGCGAGGCCGGCGAGCTGTATCCAGGTCCCGGCGCGGGCGGGTTGCCGAGCGCTGCTCGAGGCGGCTAGTCGATGTGGACCTGGGTGCACGCCGTCGTGTACGCGGTCACGCCGCCGGCGACGAGCGTCCAGGCGATGCCCCAGTCGGTGTCGTGAAGCCCGAATGCCGTCACTTGGGCAGGCGAGATCTTGGCCTGTCCATGGGCGTCACCCTGCGCGTCCGTCGTGAGGACAGCACCATTCGCGAAGGGAAAGGCGAAGGGGCCCGAACAACTCCCGGCGTAGAGCAGCAAGAGGACGGTGTAGGCCGTGGTCGGCTTGGCACCGTTGATCATGTAGTCCTCGATCGCGAAATTGACGGGTCCACTGGTGTGGGTATTGACGACCTGCCCGCTCCGCAGCGCGGGGTGGCCGGCCGCGGCCCCGGCGGCCGTGACCGAGAGCGGCAAGCGGGTCGTGTGTTGGCTCTGGTCGGCGACGGCCGGCCCGGCCGTGACCGCCATCGCGAGCAGCAGGATGGGGACCAGCCAAAGAGAGCGCATCGCGGTCCTCCTCCCCCGGGGTCGCGGGCTGAGTCGCCTCGCCCGGGCATCGGATGAGCCGCGGCGAGGAGGTGCAAGCGTCCCACCAGCGTGCGGACGCAGAGGTCGAGGCGGGCCGGCGGAAGATGCGCGGAGACTCCGCAACACCTGACCGACGGACGATCCGCCCGTCGCTGGATGATCCTGCCGGGCATTGCGCTGCTACGCCGTCCGTCGCCCCGGCGGGATGCCGTCGTCGGGGCGCTGCTCTCTCGCTCGGAACAGCCTGATGACAGCCCACGAGATCGCTCCCAGCGCACCGACGGCGAAGACCGGCGCGAGGAACGACTGGGCCGACAACGGACCCGCCCAGTTGATCCAGAGCGCGAGGCCGATCCCGCCGACCCCGAGGGTCGCAGCGAGCCGAGCAAGGAGCCCTGCCTGACCGTCGCGACCGCTCCTCGACCAGACGAACGCGACCGCTGCCGCGACGGCCGCCAGCGCTGCGACCGCGATGACCGTGCTGGAGTCCATCAGGGGCCTCCCCCAAAGCGGGCCGCAGGCCGGAGCCTCCGTTGCACAGCGCCGTCCGTCAAGAGGCGTTCGGAGGTGTCATTCCCGGACGCTCAGCAAACTGAGAGCCCTCTCCCGCACCCGGCGATGGGGAAGCGCTTCGCCCGGGACGTCCTCGACTTCCTGGACGAGCCAGACCCGGCTGCCGCCCCGCGCGAGAAGCCGCTGGTGAGCGCGAGCGCGTAGCGTCGCGACCGGCTGTCATTCGCGCATCGTCGAGGACGTCGCCGACATCTCCCGGATCGGGTTCGCGGCCAGGTCAGTGGGACGAGCGCGCTCGCGGATTCGTCGCCCCGAAGATCGCGACCGAGCCGACGGTCTCGAGCTCCACGTGTTCGAATGATGCCGCAAGGACCTCGCCGAGCCACTCCTCGGAGTCGTCGAGGTTGTCAAAGGCGCCCCGCCGGTTGAAGGCGTCGAGCACTCGGCGCGACAACCACGTCTGGGATCCCGAGGTCCCGAGGACCGATGCGCCGAAGAGCACGCCAGTCGGTGCGAGGAGGGCGGCGACGTTGGCTACGGCCGCGGCCTTGCGCGAGAGTGGTCCGGGCAGGCAGTGGATCACCAAGTGCAGCGCGGCTGAGTCGAACGGTCCATCCACGGGAAGCGGCTTGAGGACGTCGGCCTCGACGGCCGTGACGTCCAGGTGGCGCAGGCGCTGCGAGGCATGATCGAGGACGTTCGCGTTCGGGTCGAGGATCGTCACTCGGCTGCCAGCAGGAAGGCCGGATCGTTCGAGGAAGTAGCCGGTGCCTGGACCCACGTCGAGGTGACGGTCGCGGATGTGCTGCCGGTATCCCTCGACCAGTCGAGTCGTCGGGCACCGCCATACGAACCTGGCGGCGAAGCCGAGGACCACGGGGTCGTACAGCTTGAGGAGCGGCCGGGTGTAGTCGCTCTGGCCCCGATAGGCGGGATCGTCACGATCCATCGAGCTCGAGCGGGCCTCCATCGTGGTCGCAACCGGTTGGCTCGGCCAAAGATGACATGCGCGCATCCCCGTTGGGAATGGACGTCGACCACGTCGCTACGTTCCGAGGAGCCTTTCCGGCGCTCCTCTGCCTCTCCCCCAGGCGACGTGTGCTGGCACCTCATCCCGGCATGAGCCGCCGCCACGAGGCCCCTCGACTCGTCTAGCATTCGTCTCTCGCTGAAGCGCAAGGGAGGTCGAACTTGGCCGGCATCGAGCGCAAGAGCCTGAGTCAGCCAGACGACAAGGCCGACTACGGCGAACAAGGCGGATCCGCCAAGGTGACCGTCGGCTTTGCCGGCTTCGGCCTTGGCAACGAGTCGACGGTCTGGCTGTCGACCCTGCGACCGGGTTGGAGCTGGCAGCGGAACATCGGGCCGACCGTGCCCTTCGAGAGTTGCCCACTCCATCACCGCGAGTACGTGATCTCGGGCCGCATCCGGTATGTCATGGACGATGGCACCGCGGTCGAGGCCACCGCCGGGGACCACCTGCTGATCGAACCGGGCCACCGGGCGGAGGTCGTCGGCGACGAGGCCTGCGTGCTGCTGGACTGGTGATCGAGATGCGGGACGAGCAGGCCACCTCATGGCGTTCGATCGTCTACGGGACGCCGGTCATCTCCAGCGACAACGAACGCGCGGGCGAGGTGCGCGAGGTCCTCGGATCCGACGCCGAAGACATCTTCCATGGCGTGCGCGTGAGGCTCGCGGGCCAGCGACGAGACGTGATGGTCGCTGCGGACCAGGTCACCAGCATGTCCGCCGACGGCGTGCGGACGAGCCTGACCAGGTCCGAGATCGAGGCGATCGCAGCCTACGACGAGACCGCGACATACCACCTGGCCTCTGTCGGATGGCTGCGCAAGCACCTCGGCTGGCAGCGGGACACGAAGAGCGACGACGAACCAGGCTGAGCCGCCGGCACGACGCCCCGTGACACGAAGGTCCCGACTTGCCAACCGTTCTTGGACGCACAAGGCGCTCGACGTCGCTTGACATGTGACTAAGTAGTCACTTATTGTCGCGGCGTGGACGCGGTATTCAGGGCCCTTGCCGATCCCACCCGGCGGAGCCTGCTCGACGAACTCTTCCGCGAGGACGGGCAGACGTTGAGCGCGCTCGCGGAGCGCTTCTCGATGACGCGCTTCGGCGTCATGAAGCACCTGAGGCTGCTGGAGGGAGCCGGGCTCGTGGTCACCAGGCGGCGAGGGCGCGAGAAGCTCCACTTCCTGAACCCGGTCCCGATCCGGCTCGTCCACGACCGGTGGGTGAGCAAGTACGCCGAGCCCTGGGCGGCTGCGCTCACCGATCTCAAGAGCAGACTGGAGGGTCCCATGGAGAAGGTGTTCGAGATCTACATCAAGACGACCCCGGAGCGCCTGTGGGAGGCGATCACCGACCCCGAGATCAGGAGCAAGTACAACTTCGGCGCCCGTGTCACCTCCGACTGGACGCCCGGTTCGCGCTTCGAGATGGGCGCCCCGAAGGCGCCCGGGCTCCTCGGCGAGGGGGAGAACCTGGAGGTCGACCCGCCGCGCCGGCTCGTCCAGAGCATGGTGGCGCTCTGGAGCGACGACGTGAGGAGCGAGGGCACGTCGAGGATCACCTGGGAGATCGAACCCGTCGGCGACTCCTGCCGCCTGACCGTGACCCACGACCAGCTGCGCGAGGACGCGAACGAGGAGCTCTACGGCGGCTGGCCGATGATCCTTTCCGGCCTGAAGACGTGGCTCGAGACGGGCCAGCTGCTCACCACGCCGGGATCGCTCATGTACGGCTGAGGCGGACCTTCCCGGGCGAGCCCGATACCCCGATGCAAGGACAAGGCCCTCGCGGCAAG
>JAPVSP010000062.1:0-8159 GCA_047519685.1 Chloroflexota bacterium | reverse complement strand
TGGCCAGCGCGTGGGCATAGCCATCGGCCGCGTTGGCGACGCCGTTGGCGTCCGGGAAGACCTTGTCCGGGGTGATGCCCATGTTCATCGCCACGAGGAGGATGAACCCGGCGATGACCGAGATGATCACCGACCAGACGATCCCGCGCGGGGCGGAGTACTCGGCGCTATGCGTCTCCTCCGCCATGTGCGCCGACGCGTCGTAGCCGGTCAGCGTGTACTGCGCGTTCAGCAGGCCGATGAGCATCACGTAGAGCGGGATGCCGGCCAGGATCGGACCCGGCCACGACAGGGTGGGGTCGCCGCTCGTGTTGTCGACGGTCTTCGTGAACACCGTGCCCAGATCGGTGAGCCGATGCTGGTTGAGGACGACCGTCACGATGACGATGACGCCGACGCCCACCAGGTGCCACCAGACAGAGACGTCGTTGAGGAGGGCGACGATGCGGATGCCGAACGTGTTCAACAGCGCGTGGAGGATCAGGACGACCGCGAAGATCGCGATCGTGACGGGCGGGTCGGCCGGCACGCCCCAGGCGATGTTCAGGAACGCGTTGATGAAGAACGACAGCCCGAAGTCGATGCCCGCCGTGACCGCCACCTGGCCGACGAGGTTGAACCAGCCGACGAACCAGCTCCAGCGAGCCCCGTCCCCGCCGGCCTCGTCGGCGAGCTTGGCCGCCCAGTAGTAGAGGCCGCCGGCGGTCGGGTAGCTCGAGGCGACCTCGGCCATCCCGAGCGCGACGAGGATGACGAAGAACCCGACGACGAGCCAGCCGATCGTCATGACCGCCGGCCCGCCGGTGTTCATCGCGAACAGGAACAGCGTCAGGCAGCCCGACAGGATCGAGATGATCGTGAAGGAGACTGCGAAGTTGGAGAACGTCTTCATCCCCCGCCGCAGCTCCTGGGCGTAGCCCAGCTGGTGGAGTCGCTCGGTGTCGCTCGATCGCGGGCCGCCGGGCGCAGCGCTCATGCTCGGAACCTCCTCCTCGGCCGTAGACTCCCCCACGTGCGCGCATTGAGCGGTACGCGGGGGGCGGTGTCAAGAAGGAAACCACGCGGGCGCGGCGGAAGAGACGAGGAGGACCCCCATGGGAGATCGCCTGGCGGGCAAGATCACGATCGTCACCGGCGCCGGCTCGGGGATCGGCCGGGCGTCGGCGATCCGGTTCGCCGAGGAGGGCGCGCGGGTCACCTGCGTCGACATCGATGGGGCCTCCGTCGGGGCGGTCGCGCGCGAGATCGGCGACCAGGCGTACGCGGTGACGGCCGACGTCTCCGACGCCGCCGCCGTCAAGGCCTACACCGACGACACCGTGGCCCGCTGGGGTGGCCTGCACGTCGTCTTCAACAACGCCGGCGTGAACATCCCGGGCGTGTTCCACGAGGTTCCCGACGAGGTCGTCGACCGGACCCTCGACGTCAACGTCAAGGGCTGCATCTACGGCTGCCGCTACGCGATCCCCCACATGCTCCGAGGTGGCGGCGGCTCGCTCATCAACACGACGTCCGTGAACGGGCTGGTCGCCGAACCCTTCCTGACCATCTACGCGACCTCGAAGGGGGCGATCGTCATGCTCTCGAAGGGGATCGCCCTCGACTACGCCAAGCAGGGCATCCGCTGCAACGCCCTCGCGCCAGGCTGGGTCGACACGCCCATCAACTACGCGCATGCGGAGATGCTCGGCGGCCTGGAGCAGGTCTATGCGACGATCGATTCGTTCCAGCCCATCGGCCGGCCGGGGGAGCCACGGGAGCTGGCCAACGTGGCCCTCTTCCTCGCCTCGGACGAGTCGTCGTTCGTGACCGGCGCGGTCATCGTCGCCGACGGCGGCATGACCGCGAAATAGCCCTCCGGCCGCCGGCTCGCAGGATGCGCCGCGGCCCCACCGACCGACAGCGCGACCTCGTAGCATCCGGGGATCACACGGCCCCCACCGAGCACCCGTCACCCGAGGGACGAGATGAGCGACCACGCGACCGAGAAGCACCCGCGCCTGATCGAGCTGGAGGCCATGGTCCGGGACGGCCGGATCGACACCCTGATCGTCGCGATCACCGACATGCAGGGCCGGCTGATGGGCAAGCGCGTCCAGGCCCACGCCTTCCTCAACGGGGTCATCGACCACGGCGCGCATTTCTGCACGTACCTCCTCGGCACGGACATGGAGATGAACACGCCGGCGGGGTTCACGCTGATGAACTGGGACACCGGCTACGGCGACTGGATCGCCCGGCCGGTCTGGGACACCCTGCGCGTCCTGCCCTGGCTCGACCGGACGGCGATGGTGCTCGCCGATGCCACCGACGAGGAGACGGACAAGGAGATCCCGGTCGCGCCACGGACGATGCTCAAGCGACAGGTCGCCAAGGCGACGGAGATGGGCTACGTCATCAAGGCCGGCTCGGAGCTCGAGTACTTCGTCCTGCGCGACAGCTGGGAGGAGCTGAACGAGAAGGGCTGGCCGGTCCCGCGGCCCTTCGGCTACTACAACGAGGACTACCACCTGCTCCAGGCGACGAAGGCCGAGCCGCTCCACCGCCTGCTCCGCAATCAGATGACCGAGGCCCGCATCCCGGTCGAGTTCAGCAAGGGCGAGGCGGCTCCGGGCCAGCACGAGGTGAACATCCGCTACGACGAGGTCCTCGAGTCGGCCGATCGGACCGTGATCTTCAAGCACGGCGCGAAGGAGATCGCCTACCTCAACGGCTGGACCATCACGTTCATGTCCAAGCCGGACCACCGCTGGACGGGCTCGTCCGGGCATCTCCACATGAGCGTCTGGAGTGCCGACGGTTCGCGCTCGCTGATGGCGGACGAGGGCTCGTCGGCCCCCTACCACATGTCGGAGGTCATGCGCTACTTCATGGGCGGGATGATGGCCCTGTCCCGGGAGCTCGCCCCGTTCATCGCCGCGAACGTGAACTCCTACAAGCGCTTCGCGGCGCTCTCGTGGGCGCCGGTCAACGTGGTCTGGGGCCGCGACAACCGGACGACGGGCTTCCGGGTCGTCGGCCACGGCCAGGGGCTCCACATCGAGAACCGCTTCCCGGGCGGCGACATGAACGCCTACCTGACCTACGCCGCGATGGTCGGGGCCGGCCTGTGGGGCATCGAGCACAGGGTGGAGCCACCCGCCGAGTTCAAGGGCAACGGCTACGTCGCGACCGGCGTGGATCGCATGCCGCGCGCGCTCTGGGAGGCCATCGGCGGGCTCGAGCGCTCGACGGCCGCTCGCGAGATCTTCGGCGATGACGTCGTCGATCACTACCTGAACGCCGCCCGCGTCGAGCAGGACTCCTACGACGCGGTCGTCCATCCCTGGGATCGCGAGCGCTATCTCGAGCGCGGCTGAGCCACCGGCGGCGCGACCGCTCCTCGGCCCCGGCGCCCCGTGGCGACTCCGGCGTTCGACCCTCGCGACCCGCCGGGTCAGTCGATCGCCGCAGCCACCCGGAGGCGCTCGGCCAGCTCGGCGTGCCCGCGCTCGGCCGCGAAGTCCGCAGCCGTGCGCCCGTCGTCCGCCGGCTGCCGCGGGTCCGCGCCGGCGACGAGCAGGAGCTCGACCGTGAGCTCGTCGCCGTTCTGCGCGGCGCCGTGGAGCGGCCGGAATCCAGCCTGCTGGGCCATCCCGACGTCGACGCCGAGATCGACGAGGCGCCGAGCGATCGCGAAGCGGCCGCCAGCGACGGCGCTGTGCAGCGGCTGGACGCGCTGATCGTTCCGCGAGACCGCCTCGGGGTCGGCGCCGGCGTCCAGCAGCAGCTCGGCCGCGGGCTCGGCCCCGAAGAACGACGCCAGGTGGAGGGCCGTGAAACCGTCCGGCGACCAGGCCCGGGCGAGCGACAGGTCCTCGTGGAGGAGCGCCGCGACGCGCGCCGTCCGGCCGGTCGCGGCCGCCTCGAAGAGGTCGAGCGCGTCATCCCCGCGGGCCGCCAGCAACCGGTCGACGACGGCCGTCCGCGACCAGGAGAAGTAGCGGGCGACCATGACCGCCGAGAGGCCGTCGCGATCGCGAGCCACGGCCAGCTCGGGGTCGGCCTCGAGGAGCTCCTCGACGCCGGCCTCGTCGCCCGTCTTGATGGCCGCGAACAGCCGCTCGACGGGCGTCACGTCCGGCTCCCGGCGACGGGCGGGCGGGGGTGAGCGGGACGATCCATCGCCGCGCAGATTACCGCCCGTCGGGCGGTCGAGCGGGCACGGCGAGGGCGAGGTCGAGCCCGCCGGCATGCCCGGTGGCCGCGCGGATGGCGCGCTCGGCAGCGGCGAGCGTGATGGACGGCACCGGACGCGCGTCGCTCATGAGGTCGCGGCCGGATCGAGCCGGTCGAGCAGCCGGCGGACGCTCCCCGGCACGTCCGTGACGTCGAACCAGAAACCCTCCATGCCGACGGCCTCGGCCCCGGCCACGTTCACCGGCAGGTCGTCGACGAACAGGCAGGCCTCGGGTCGCGCGCCGGTCGCCTCCGCACAGCGCAGGTAGATCCCGGCCGCCGGCTTGCGCATCCCCTCCTCGGCCGCGTCGAGCATCGCCACGAACTCGTCGCGCAGGAACCAGCCGGAGCGCCAGCCGACGCCGAGCCAGTCGGTCGCGTCGTTGGTGAGGATCGCCTGGCGGAATCGACGGCCGAGCCGGCGGATCGCCGAGACGACCTCCGGCCGGTCGCGACCCGTCCAGTCGATCGTGCGATGGATAGCGAGCTCCACCCCGCGAGCCGCCAGCCGGGCCTGCTGCCTCCGCCAGTACTCCGGCTCGCGGATCGTCCCACGCTCCATCTCCACGTAGTCGGGATCGCCCGCCGGGTCGAACGGCCCGCGCGGATACGTCCCCTCGGGAAGGCCGCGTGCTCGCTCGATCTCGGGCAGGACCTCGAACGGGGTCGGGTGGAGGATGCCGCCCATGTCCCAGATGACCGCCTCGATCGGCCGGGTCATCGCGCCTCCGCTTCCCGGTCGGTCCGAGCCAGGCCGGCATCCGTCGCCCGGGCGAGCGTCAGCAGGCGCTCGCGGATGGACGCGGGCCGGGGCGGCACGGGCGGCAGGTGGACGAGGACGTCCCCGTCGACGATCTCGATCGGGTACCGCTCGAGCCGGATGGTCGGATCCCCGACGAGGGCGCCGGTCCGGATGTCGTATCGCCACCAGTGGAGGGGGCAGGTCACCACGCCATCCCGGACGAAGCCGTCCGCGAGCGGCCCGCCGCGGTGGAGGCACCGGCCGGCCAGCGCGTGCAGCTCGCCATCCAGCTCGAAGACCGCCACGGCCCGGCCGTCGTCCGCCACCGCCGACCGGGCGCCACCGACCTCGAACGAGGCGCGGGGCCCGAGACGGACGGCGACGTCGCCGGATCCGGGGCCGCCGCCACCGTCCGGCGAGGGACCGTCCGCCCGGCCGCCACCCTCCGCCAGGGGTCCGCTCAGCCGGCCGCCCTCGGGCCGGGTGATGCCCACAGGTTCACTGCCGTCCTCGGGCTCGCCGATGCTCACCCGGCGAGCTTGATCACCACGGACTTCGACTCCGTGAAGAATGCCTCGCTCCACTTCCCTCCCTCGCGGCCGGTCCCGCTGTCCTTGAAGCCACCGAACGGGACCCGCAGGTCGCGGATGAAGAAGCAGTTGACCCACATCGTGCCGGTCCGAACGCCGGCGGCCACTCGATGGGCCGTGTCCAGGTTGCGCGTCCAGACCATGCCCGCCAGGCCATAGGTCGAGTCGTTGGCGAGGCGGATCGCGTCCGCGACGTCGTCGAAGGGGGTCACGACCTGGACCGGCCCGAAGATCTCCTCCTGGAAGACCCGGGCGCCCGGCCGCACGTTCCCGATGACGGTGGGCGCGAGGTAGTTCCCCCGAGCGTACTCGGGCCCGGCCGGGCGTCCGCCACCCGTCAGGATCTCCCCGCCCTCCTCGGCACCGACACGCACATAGCCCATCACCTTGTCCCAGTGCTCGGGTGAGACGAGAGGTCCCACCTGCGTCGCCGGATCGAGCGGGTCGCCGACCTGCATCCGTGCGGCGCCCTCGGCGTAGCGACCGACGAACTCGTCGTAGATGGAGCGCTGGACCAGCAGCCGGCTACCAGCCAGGCAGACCTCGCCCTGGTTCCGGAAGATCGCGTCGAGCGACCCGGCCAGCGCCAGGTCCATGTCGGCGTCCTCGAAGACGATGCTGGCGCTCTTCCCGCCGAGCTCGAAGCTCAGCTTCTTGAGCGTCCTGGCCGCGGCGGTCGCGATCGCTCGCCCGGTGTTGCCTTCGCCCGTGAACGAGATGAGGTCCACCCCGGGGTGCGCCGTCAGCGCCGCACCGGCCTCGCCACCGCCGCCGTAGAGGACGTTGAGGACGCCCTCGGGTAGGCCGGCCTCGGCGCAGATCTCGGCCAGCAACGACGCCGTGGCCGGAGAGGCAGAGGCAGGCTTGAGGATCGCCGTATCGCCGAAGGCCAACGCCGGCGCGACCTTCCACGTCTCGAGCATGAGCGGGAAGTTCCACGGCGTGATGAGCAGTGCGACGCCGCGCGGCTCGCGGAGCGTGTACGTCAGGATCCCCGCGGCGCGCTGCTCGTACATGTCCGTGTGCGACAGCTCCGCGAAGTCCGCGAAGAACCGGAAGTTCTGGGCCGAACGCGGCAGGTCCTTGCCCAGGGCCTCGGCGACGGGCTTGCCCATGTCGCTCGACTCGACCCGCGCGATCTCGTCCCGTCGGGCGTCGATGAGATCGGCGATCCGGTAGAGGATCCGTTTCCGCTCCGCCGGGCTCATCCGCGGCCAGGGCCCCTCGTCGAAGGCGCGACGGGCCGCGGCCACCGCGGCATCCACGTCGGCGCGGCCGGCCGCAGCGACGATCGCGAACGGCTCGTTCGTGTGGGGGTTGATGGACTCGAACGTGGCGCCGGAGGCCGAGTCGCGGAACCGGCCACCGATGAAGTGGCGGATGTGAAGGAGGTCGGTGGCGGGGCCGCCGGCCGGTCCGCTGGCGACGGTCATGTCGGATCCTCCGAGCTCGTGATGGGTGCGGGGCCGGGCTCGCCGCCGGGGGCGCGCCCGGGGATCCTCGATGCGGGGACGCCGCCGATGCCCCACAGGTGCGGCGGCACCTCGTTGACGACGACACGGACCCGCTCGATCGGCGTGTCGAGCGTCTCCGACACCGCCGCCGAGACCTGCTCGATCAGCCGCTCGAGCAGCTCGGGCGGGCGGCCGGCCAGGACGTCGATCCTCACGAACGGCATGGGACTCCTCCGCACTCCTCAGACGCAGGCCAGGGAGACGGACCCGAGCCGCCCGAACGAGGCGGTCACGACGTCGCGAGGTTCGACACGGACCACGGTCGTGAGCCCGCCGGAGAGGACGATGTCGCCGGCCCGCAGCCCACGGCCGGCGGCGGCGAGCCGGCGGACGAGCCAGGCCACGGCGTGGGCCGGGTGACCCAGGGCGGCAGCCCCGGCGGCCGTCGCAAGGAGCTCCCCGTTCTTCTCGAGGACGCAGCCGATCTCGGCGAGGTCGAAGCCGACGGGTGTCGCCGCCCCGCCGATGACGAACCGGCCGCCCGACGCGTTGTCTGCCACGACGTCCGGGAGCGTGAACCGGTAGTCGCGGTAGCGGGAGTCCAGGACGTCGAGGGCAGGGAACACGGCCTCCGTCGCGGCGAGGACGTGGACGGCCGTGATCCCGGGACCCCCGAGGTCCCGCCCGAGCAGGAATGCGATCTCGGGCTCGAGCCTGGGCTGGCCAAGGGAGGCGACCTCGAACGGCTCGCCGGGCTCGAGCACCATCCGGTCGGTCAGGAACCCGTGGATGGGCTCGGCGACCCGCATCTCGGCCTGCTTCGCCCGGCTCGTCAGGCCGAGCTTCAGCCCGACGAGCGTCGCCCCGTCCGCCACGTGGAGCCGGCGCAGCTCGTCCTGGATCGCATACCCATCCGCCGCGCTGATGTCCGGACGCTCGTCGGTCAGCGGATGGACGAGGGTCCTGGTCCTCGACGCGTCGTACAGCCGGCGCGCCAGGGTCACGCGGTCCGCGGCGCTGAGCCCGGTGGGCGCGCTCGTCGTCATGTCAGGCCCGCTTCGACAGCTCGAGCGCGACGTCGACGATCATGTCCTCCTGGCCTCCGACCACCCGCCGCCGTCCGAGCTCGAGCAGGATCTCGCGCGCGTCGACCCC
>JAPVSP010000061.1:0-3382 GCA_047519685.1 Chloroflexota bacterium | reverse complement strand
GAGACCGGCGCGCTCGACGGCAGCGGCACCGGGATGCTCGGCCGGGCCCGACCTTCCACGCCCCAGATCCCCGTCTGCCCGGGCGACTCCACGCGGGGCGGGGCCGGGATCCGACCGGGCCGGCCGGGGCCGCCGGCCGCGTCGCGCTCCGCTCCCGCGGCGGCGCCGTCCCGGGCCGCGGTGGTCGCGAGGGCGGCGCCGATGCCCTTGAGACCGGCGGTCGGTCGCTCGAGGAGCGTCCGGATCGGCCGGTCGAGGACGAGCACGACGCCGGCGACCGCGAGGGCGATGAGCACGACGTAGGCCCCGGGATCGGTGACGAGCCGGCTCAGGAGATCAGCGACGAACGTCCCGATCCGTCCCCCGCTCCGGCCCGCGAGGACGGTCGACTCCTCGAGGAGGGCGATCAGACCGAGCGACGCGGCATAGGCGAGCGTCCCCCCGGCGAGCACACGCGGCCAGCCCGACCGCGGTCCGCCGGCACGTTCGACGTAGACGCCGGCGGCGATGAGCAGGAACGGCAGGGCCCAGCGCCCGGTCCCGAACCACGGGGCGATGACCGTCAGGAGCAGGTCGGTGAGCGCCCCCTTGCCGGGCAGCATCAGCCCGATGAGGATGACGACGCCCAGGACCAGCAGGACCAGCCCGACGAGCGAGCGGACGACCTCGGGCGACAGCTGGAACGTCGGTCGAGCCGAGCGCGAGCGGCGCGGGCGCGGGCTGGCGGTCCGACGACGAGTGGCCACCCGCTACACCTCGACGACGACCGGGAAGACCATCGGCCGCCGCTTGGTCTGCTCGTACAGGAAGCGGCTGACGCCGTCCTTGATCTGGCTCTTGAGCAGCGCGACCTCGCTGATGTGGTCGCCGGGGTTCTCGATCGCGGCGACGACTCGGGCGGCCGCCTCCTCCATGATCGGATCGCGCTCGTTGAGGTGGACGAAGCCGCGGGTGATGATCTCCGGCCGGCCGATGACATTGCCCGTCTGCTTGTCGACGGTCACCACGACCATGAACATCCCGTCGTTCGCGAGCGCTCGCCGGTCGCGCAGCACGATCTCCCCGACGTCGCCGACGGAGAGCCCGTCGACGAACACGTACCCGGCCGTGACCGGTGCCCCCCGTCGGGCGCTGCCGTCGGGGAGGATCTCGATCGGCATCCCGTTCTCGATGATGAACACGTTCTCGGGGGCCACGCCCGTCTCGACGGCCAGGCGGCCGTGCTGGACCTGCATCCGGAACTCGCCGTGGATCGGGATGAAGTACTTCGGCCGGGTCAGCCCGAGCATGAGCTTGAGCTCCTCCTGGCTTCCGTGGCCCGACACGTGGGCGCGCCGGATCGTGTGGTAGTACACGTTGGCGCCGGCCTTGAACAGGTTGTCGATGGTCCGGGCGACGTACTCCTCGTTGCCGGGGATCGGGCTGGCCGAGACGATGACCGTGTCGCCGGGCTGGATCTCGACGAAGCGGTGGTCCCGGTTCGCCATCCTCGCCAGGCCCGACATGGGCTCGCCCTGGGCACCCGTCGTCGCGATGACCAGCCGATCGTCGGGGACGTGGCTGATCTGGTCCTTCGAGACGAGCTGGGACGCGGGGTACTGGAGGTAGCCCAGGTCGGTCGCGATGCGGGTGTTCTGCTCCATCGAGCGACCGATGACGGCGACCCGCCGGTCGAAGGTCGCGGCGGCGTCGAAGACCTGCTGGATGCGGGCGATGTTGGAGGCGAAGGTGGCGACGATGACCCGGCCGTCGAGCGGCTCCATGATCTCGCGGAAGGCCTCGCCGACGGTCCGCTCCGACGGCGTGTAGCCGGGGTTCTCCGCGCGCGTCGAATCGGACAGCAGGCAGATGACCCCCTCCTCGCCGAGCCGGGCGAGCGTCGCGAAGTCCGACAGCTTGCCGTCGACCGGGGTGTGGTCGAACTTGAAGTCGCCCGTGTGCACGACGGTGCCGACCGGCGTCCGGAGCGCGATGCCCATGGCGTCGGGGATCGAATGGCCGATCCGGAACGGGATGGCCGTGAACGGACCGATGGTCAGCTCATCGCCCGGGTCCAGCGACAGGAGCGGGTTGTCGTGGAGCTTGTGCTCCTTGATCTTCACCCCGAGGAGTCCGCGCGCCAGGGTCGACGCGTACACCGGCACACCCGGGAAGTCGGGCAGGACGTAGGGCAAGCCGCCGACGTGGTCCTCGTGGGCATGGGTGATGAGGAAGGCCCGGACCTTGTCCCGGCGCTCGCGCAGGTAGCTGACGTCGGGCACCACGAGGTCGATGCCGAACATCTCCTCGTCGGGGAACATCAACCCGCAGTCGATGACGACGATGTCGTCGGCGTATTCGAACACGTACATGTTCTTGCCGATCTCCCCCACCCCACCGAGCGGGATGATGCGGAGCGGCACGGATGGATCTGGCATCTCTGAGGCTATCTCGGTTCTGGCTAGAAGAGGGTCATCTGGTCGGTCGGCGCGACGTCCGGCTCGCCGACGAGGATCGGGACCTCGGAGGGGATGTCCGCCGGGGTCTCAACGGTGTCGGGGGCGGCTGGCGCGGCGGCCGCGGGCGCCGGGACGGCCGCATGGGGGGCGGGCTCCTGGATCGCGATGGCGACGGGCGCCCGGGGGGTGACCGCCACGGGCAGCGCGCGATCCGGCCCGTCGCCCGGCATCCCTGCCACGGAGTCGATCCCGCCGACGTCATCCGCGACCGGGGCCCGGAGTGCGGCCCGATCGGCCTCCCGGCGCCGTCGCGCCTCGAGCAGCGCCGCAGGGACGTTCGCCATGTCGTCGAGGAGGGTCTGCCGCAGCGTCGCCTGGTGGAGGGCGGCCGCCGGGTGGTACATGGCGTAGACGAGAGCGTCCCGGGCGCCGGTCTCCGCCGGTGCCGGGGCGAACGTCCCGTGGACCCCGCCGATCCGGGCGTCCGGCATGAACCGGCCCATCGAGTGTCGGCCGAGCGTGACGACGAGCGCCGGATCGAGGATCTCCAGCTGTCGTCGGAGGAACGGCGCGCAGGCCGCGATCTCGTCCGGCTCCGGGTCGCGGTTCTGGGGCGGGCGGCACTTCACGACGTTCGTGATGAAGACCTCCTCGCGGAGCCAGCCGACCGACTCGATGAGCTCGGTGAGGAACTGGCCGGCCGCGCCGACGAACGGACGCCCCTGGCGATCCTCGTTGAGGCCCGGGCCCTCGCCGACGAGCAGCACCTCGGTGGAAGGATGCCCCTCCCCAGGGACCGCGTGGGCCCGCCCCTCGTGCAGCCGGCAGCGGGTGCAGGTCCTGACCTCCTCGGCGATGCGCTCGAGCGCCTCGCGGCGCTCGGCCTCGGTCACCGCGCGCCCCCACCCACCGGTTCGGCCGTGCCGGCGCGGGCGGACGCCGCG
>JAPVSP010000060.1:0-5235 GCA_047519685.1 Chloroflexota bacterium | reverse complement strand
GTCGGTCCGGCGGTCGTCGGCATCGGCTCACGGCAGCGCGGCTCGGGGGTCGTCGTCTCGGACGGCCAGGTCCTGACCAACGCGCACAACATCCGAGGCGACGAGGTCACCGTGACGTTCGCCGACGGGCGGCGGACCCGCGGCCGGGTGGCCGGCCTCGACATGGACGGAGACCTGGCGGTCGTGGCGGTCGACACGAGCGGGGCGCCCGCGGTCGAGTGGGAGACCGGCGACGGCCTCGCGCTCGGCAGCGCGGTCTTCGGTGTCGCCGCGACGCCGGGCGGCGGTGTCCGGGTGACCCAGGGATTCGTGTCGGCCGTCGAGCGCGCCTTCCGCGGCCCGGGTGGCCGGCGGATCGGCGGGGTCGTCGAGCACACGGCGCCGCTCGCCCCGGGCTCGTCCGGCGGCCCGATCGTCGACGCGGCCGGTCGGCTCCTGGGGATCGACACGAACCGGCTCGGTGACGGCTTCTACCTGGCCGTCCCGGCCGACGCCGCGCTCCGAGAACGCGTCGCCAGCCTCGCCCGTGGCGAGTCGACGGCTCGGCCCAGGCTCGGCGTGGCGATCGCCCCGCCGCAGGTCGCCCGACGGCTCCGCGCCTCGGTCGGCCTCCCGGAGCGCGACGGTCTGCTGGTCCGGGGGGTCGAGGAGGGCAGCCTGGCGGCGCGGGCGGGCGTCCGCGAGGGCGACCTGCTCGTCGCCGCGGCGGGACAGCCGATCGATGACGTGGATGCGCTTCACGAGTTCCTCGGCCGAGCAGAGCTCCCGTTCGAGCTGACGATCGTCCGCGGGACCGAGGAGCGGACGGTGAGCGTCGGCGGCACGGCGGCCACCGGCGAGGCCTGAGATGACGGCCGCCGAGGCCGGGACGAGCCGGTCCGACCAGCGAGCGCCGGGGACGACCTCGCCCATACCGGGAGCGCCCGGGATGGCCCCGCCCGGCCCGGCTGAGCTCGACGATGACGAGCTGCTCGATGCCTACTCGGCGGCGGTGAGCGCCGTCGCCGAACGGCTCATCCCGTCGGTCGCGAGCCTGCGAGTGACGCACGCGATGGGCGGCGGGGCCGGCTCGGCGGTGGCGATCGCGCCCGATGGCTATCTCCTCACGTCGGCCCACGTCGTGGCCGGCGCCGACCGCGGGCAGGCGACGTTCGTCGACGGGCGAGAGCTGGAGTTCCGGGTGGTCGGGCGGGACCCGCTGAGCGACCTCGCGGTCATCCGGACCGTCGCCGGCGACCTGCCCGCCGCCCAGCTCGGGGACGCGGAGCACCTCCGGGTGGGCCAGCTCGTGGTCGCCATCGGGAACCCGCTCGGCTTCGCCGGGACGGTGACCGCGGGCGTCGTCAGCGCCCTCGGCCGGAGCCTCGCGACGCGGGACGGACGAGCGAGCCGGCTCGTCGAGAACGTCATCCAGACGGACGCCGCGCTCAACCCCGGCAACTCGGGTGGCGCGCTGGCCGACAGCCGCGGGCGGGTCGTCGGCATCAACACAGCCGTCGCCGGGATCGGCCTCGGGCTGGCCGTGCCGATCGACGCGGCCACCCGCCGGATCGTCGCCTCGCTCATCGCCGACGGCCGCGTCCGGCGAGCCTACCTCGGGGTCGTCGGTGGGCCGCGCCCGCTCGCGCCGGCACTCGCGCATCGCCTGGGCCGAGCTCGGGGCCTGGAGGTCGTCCAGCTGCTCGACGGCTCCCCGGCCGCGCGGGCGGGCCTCCGGCCGGGCGATGTCATCGTCGAGCTGGACCGGCGCCCGATCGGCGGTGTGGGCGACCTCCAGCGGCTGCTCGTCGACGAGGCGATCGGCCGGCGCCTGCCGGTCCGGGTCGTCCGGGGCGACCGGCTCCTGGACCTCGAGGCGCTGCCGACCGAGCTGGCCTGAGCGCCGCGGTCGGGTGCCTCCCCTCGGGCCGCGTCAGCGGCCGCCTCCCGCGGCCTTCGTCAGCGGCCGTACTTGAACGGATAGACGACCCAGGCATCCGTCTCGACGACGAAGTGGTCCGGGACGGCCGGCACCCGCGAGTGGGTCGGCTTGTAGTGGAGGACCGCCGTCGTCGGGATGCCGCCGGCCTGGCGGACCCGCTCGGTCACCGCGTGGATCGTCGTCCCGGTGTCCCAGACCTCGTCGACGATGAGGACGCGGCGGCCGTGGAGCACGGGGTCGGCCGGGAACTCGAGGAAGGTCGCGGCGTGACCCGGCTGACCCTCGTCGTCGTAGTACGCGACGGCGGCGACCAGGATGTTCCGGAGGCCGAGCCGGTAGGCGAGCATCCCGGCCGGCACGAGGGCGCCCCGGGTGATCGCGAGCATGACGTCGTACTCGCCGCGCACCTGCTCGGCCAGGTCCGCGACGAGGCCGGCCAGCTCGTCCCAGCTCACCTGGATCTTCGCGGGCGGCGCGCCGGTCGTGGTCACGAGGACAGCCTAGCGCCGCGCGGCCCGCTCGGGGCGCCCCTCCGCGACTGATGCCTCGAGCGCGGCTCGTGCCTCGTCGACCGCCTCGGCGAGGAGCCGATCCATCCGCCGGTGATGCGAGCCGCGCCAGTAGACGCCCCCGCAGGCCGGGCAGCGCCGGAACTCGGCCTGCTCGCGGAGGACCCGGGGCGGCACCTCGTCGCGCACCGAGCCCGGGTCGACGACCGCGAGCTCCCCGTTGCAGCGGAGGCAGCGCCCGAACGGGTGGATGGCGTCCACGAGGCCGAACCTCGCGAGGATCTCGACGAGCTGCTCGCGCGGTCGATCCGAGCGGACGAAGGCGCCGCGGACGACGATCCCGCGCCGGAGCAGGCCGACATCGCGGGTGAGGAGGATCCGGTCCTCCTCGGCGGAGATCCGCGCCAGGGCCTCGTCCGGGGCGTCGCGCTCGTACCAGCTGTCGAAGCCGGCCATCCGGAGGTAGGCGGCGAGGCGTCCGAGGTGCCCGTCGAGGACGAACCGCGTCCGGTCGATCGGGAGCGCCGGCGGCCCGGCTCGAAGCTCGGCGGGCGGACCCAGGTGGCCGGTCGCCGGTCGGACCTCGATCCTGTCGCCGGGCGCGACGCGGTGGGCGAACGAGACGGGGTCGCCGTTGACGAGGACGACGTCGACCTCGGGGTGCGGGATGCCGAGGGCCTCGATGACGTCCTTGACGCCGGGTGAGCCGTCGATCCGCCGGGCGACGACGCGGCCCCGAAGACGCTCCGGCAGGAAGTCGTCGAGGTCACCGCGCACGCGCAGCTCGACCGACCGTCCCGGGGCGGTGTCGGCGGGGGTCGGCGGCGGGAGGTGTCGTCGGGAGGTCATCGTCGGGCGTCGGGACCGCCTGGTGGCGCCGCTGGCGCGGTCTGCTGGCGCCGCTGGCGCGATCTCGCTCGAGGATACGCCGAGGCCGGTGCGCGGCCGCGCCGCCTCTGGCCTCATCTGGGGACGAACCTCTTGCGCCGCGCGGACATGGTGCTATCGTGCGGCTCTGATCCCGCGGCCGGGCCCGACCAGAGTGCTCGGCAACCCACGCACTGCTCCAGGAGGCCCCGCGCCATGCGTCCCCGCGACCGCCGCTCCGTCGCCCTCATCGTGGGCGCCCTCCTCACGCTGTCCCTTGCCCAGGGCGCGTTCGCCGGGGACACGTCCGTTGGCCGAGACGGATCGGTCAGCGCGATGTCCGTCCTCCGGCCGCGCGGGGCTGGCCCGCTGCCGGCCGCCACGACCCCGCTGACCTACGGCGGCGGCAACGTGGAGACCTCGACCCCGAAGGTCTACATCAGCTGGTGGGGCTCGCAGTGGGTGAGCGGCTTCTCGACCGGCGGCTACACGAGCGCCCAGGCGCAGACGTACGTCACCGGATTCTTCGGCAACGTCGGCGGCAGCAGCTGGAACAACATCGACAGCCAGTACTGCCAGGGCGTCGCCGTCGGGACCGTGAATTGCGGCCTGAGCGGCACGCACATCGCGAACACGAGCGGCCAGCTCGCCGGCACCTGGAACGACACGAGCTCGCTCCCCAGGCGGATCCGCCAGGGCGACATCGCGAACGCGGCGCTCCGGCTCATGGCCCAGTTCGGCGGCTACGACCCGAACGCGACGTACTTCGTGTTCACCCCGTCCGGCCACTCGATGAGCGGTTTCGGGACGCAGTGGTGCGCCTGGCACTCGGTAACGACGAGCGGGACGAACCAGGTCGCCTACGCCTACATGCCGTACCAGCCCGACGCGGGCACCAGCTGTGGGATGAACTTCGTCAACTCGACGAACAACGCCTACGGGAACGGCTACTTCGACGGGTTCAGCATCGTCGGTGGCCACGAGTTCGCCGAGGCACAGACGGACCCGCATCCGTCGAGCGGCAATGTCGGCTGGCAGGACTCCTCCGGTTCGGAGAACGGCGACAAGTGCGCCTGGAGCCCGCTCTCCACGGACGTCACGCTCGGCTCGAACTCCTACGCGGTGCAGCCGATCTGGAGCAACACCAACTCCGGCTGCGTCACGAGCTACTAGCCCGGGCGGGGACAGCGGTCGGGCGGGCGCAGCGGTCACCCGCCCGCCATGCCCTGACGCGACTGGCGGGAGGGCGTGACGCGGGCTACCCCCGCTCGAGCTCCTCCCGCCAGCGGTGCTCCGACGCGGAGCCGAGCAGGCGAGGGGCCCGGTCGATCGAGAGCAGCGTGTCGCGGCCGTCGACGGGGCCGGCCGAGCACGGCCTCCGACGGCCCCTCAGCCGAGCGGCCCGATCGCCCGCTCGACCTCGTCGAGGATCTCGCCCGAGCGCACCAGCTCCTTCATCCGCGTGTGATCGCCGTGGAGCGGTCGGTCCTCGTCGAGGTGGGCGACGTGCCGCCGGATCACCCGACGGGCCGTCTCGACCCCCCTCCCGAACGTGAAGTCGCGGAAGTCGAGGGCCTGCGCGGCGGCCATCAGCTCGATCCCGAGGACGCCGTAGGCATCGTCGAGGATCTGCTCGTTCTTGATCGCCGTGTTCATGCCCATCGATACGAAGTCCTCCTGGTCGGCGGCGGCGGGGATCGACTGGATCGCCGCCGGTGCAGAGAGGATCCGCTGCTCCACGATGAGCGTGTCGGCCGTGTACTGGCTGAGCATCATCCCCGAGAACATCCCCGCGCCCTTCGTGAGGAACGCCGGCAGGCCGACGCTGAGGGCCGGGTTCGTCAGCCGGTTGAGGCGCCGCTCGGAGAGGACGCTGACCATCGTCACGGCGGCGCCCACCATCTCCATCGGCAGCGCGACCGGGGTCCCCTGGAAGTT
>JAPVSP010000059.1:0-1836 GCA_047519685.1 Chloroflexota bacterium | reverse complement strand
GGCGCGCATCGCGAGCCGCCGGCGATGACGCCCGACGCGTGGCGCGAGCGGTGGGCGGCGGAGGCCGCCAGGTACGGTCAGGCGCCCCTGCCGGAGCGGTACACGGATCCACCGGATGCCGGGCGGCCGCGGGGCGCGGCCGGGGCGGCCGCCGACCGGGGATCGCGGCGGATCGTCGACCAGGCCCGTGACATCGTCGTCCCGCGGCTCCTCCGGGAGGCCGAGACGCGCGGCTGGTGGGTCCCGGATGCGGCGGTGGGTCCGGCGACGGCGGGTCGGACGGCCCGCGTGTACCCGGGCCGTTCGGCCCTCGCTCCGACGATCGTCGGCCGCGTCGACGCGACGGTCTTCGGGCGACTCGCGCTCGCCCCGCGCGTCGTCCCGCCGCTCGACCCGGTCGCCGGCCACGGCCTCCTGCTCGCCGCCCTCCTGGCGGACCCACGGATCGTCGTGACGGCCGCGGTCGCGGGCGATACGATCGTCGGGCTGGTCGTGTCGGCGGCGCCGATCTCCGGGAAGGCCGGCGCCGACGGGGCCGGGACGCCACCCGGAGGCGAGCCACCCGCGCGCCAGCTCCTGGCGTTGGGCGTCGCACCCCAGGCGCGCGGAGCCGGCCTGGGGAGGCGGCTGCTGAGCGCACACCTCGGGGCGGTCGCGTCGGAGGGACGCCGCATCGAGGCGCTCCTGACCGTGGCGGAACGGGATCCGGTCGACCCGCTCCCGGTCGGGACGCGGGCGGCGATCGCGCGCCGCGTGCTGACCGGCGCCGGGTTCGTCGAGCGACCGGCCCCGTCACCCATATCGACGGTCGACGGGATGGCCTTCGCGGCCTCGTGCGACCTGGCAGCGCCAGCCTGACGGCACCGGGCCGCGACCCGGCCCGCGTCGCGGGTGGCGCCGGGGTTCGCTCCGGGCACCCTCGATCGTCCGATCCCGGGGGACCGACGGTCACCTCGGGTCCCAGGATCCATGCACCCTTCGGCATATGAGCAAGTGACGGATGGCCACGTATGCGCCACGGCGCATGGGTGCAGGGTAGGGATCGCCAAGCGTCCCACAGCGAACCGGCCGCGGGCCGGACGCATGAAGGGGACTCGGACCAGAAGGAAGGGTGTCCGAGATGACCATCTACGCTCCGATCCACAGGCTCGGCGTGGCCGTACTCCGCGTCGGGGTCGGGATCATCTTCCTCTGGGCGGGCCTCGAGAAGTTCCTCGGGAGTGGCCCGAAGGGGTTCAGCGCCGCCGGGTTCCTGAGCCATGCGACGGGCGGCAGCCTCGGCTGGCCGTTCGTCAGCGGCACGCCCGCCGATGGAGCGATCTTCAACCCCACCCACGGCGTCTGGGTCGGCCTGGCCGGCAACCAGACCCT
Organism: Chloroflexota bacterium; assembly: GCA_047519685.1. Taxonomy (GTDB): domain Bacteria; phylum Chloroflexota; class Limnocylindria; order Limnocylindrales; family CSP1-4; genus JAPVSP01. Next base: position 465 of record JAPVSP010000059.1, on the reverse strand, counting down.
GCTGCCGATCGTCAACTTCCTCGTCGTGTTCGGCGAGGTCGCCATCGGGGCCTGCCTGATCCTCGGCCTCGCGACCCGGTTCGCGGCGGCCATGGGCACGCTGATGATGCTGTTCTTCTTCGTCGCAGCCTGGGAGTTCTCCAACGGGATCGTCAATCAGCACCTGACCTACGCGCTCATCCTCGCGACGATCGCGCTGACGCTCGGTGTGGCGTTCATCTCGTTCGTGCTGCTGAAAGCGCTACGGCTGCCGCTGCCGTCGTTCCTGCCGGCGCTGACGCTCGGCAACACGGGCAATCTCGGTCTGCCGCTGTGCCTGTTCGCGTTCGGCGAGCAGGGGCTCGGGCTGGCCGTTGCGGTATACGTGACGAACTCCGTGTTGCAGTTCACGTTCGTACCGCTTTTGCAGACGCGCGTGTCGATCGTGCGCACGGTGCTCACGACGCCGATCATCTACGGGTCGCT
>JAPVSP010000058.1:0-2753 GCA_047519685.1 Chloroflexota bacterium | reverse complement strand
GTGGGTTCGCATACGACCGAGACTGGACCTCCGGCATCCGCGCCCTCCTCGAAGGACACGCTACCCAGTCTCATCTTCACCGGGGAACTTCACTAAGTCGCGCCAATGCGCTCGCCCTCCCGCGCTCACGCTACGACGCTCACGAGCTCCGGACTTCCCAAGCAGAACGTCGCGGGTTCGAAATCCCGTACCCCGCTCCACCTTCTCCTTCTGACCTCAGCGCGACACGCTGACCGCGTGCGGCTTCCTGATCGCCTGACGGAATCGTTCCGAACCGCGTGCCCGAGCCGCATGCCACGACGCTCGTAGCGACAGAACCTCCGGCCGGTGACGGACCTCCTGCGGTACCCTCGGTCCCTGACGTCGCATCGGAGTGCCCGGGTGGTCTGCGCGAAGTGCGGGACCGAGAACGAGGCGGGGCGCAAGTTCTGCAAGGAATGCGCGGCTCGACTCGCCCTCGTCTGTCCGTCCTGCGGAGTGGCCAACAGCGCCGACGCGAAGTTCTGCGGCGAATGCGCGACCCCGCTCGTCGCCGGAGCCGCACCATTCCCAGCGACGACCGCCCGTCCTGGCCCTCCGAGCGCGAGCGCGGCGACCGTCGCCGAGCGCCGGCTCGTGTCGGTCCTGTTCGCCGATCTCGTCGGCTTCACCCCCTTCGCCGAGGAGCGCGACGCCGAGGAGGTCCGCGACACGCTCTCGCGCTACTTCGACCTTGCCACCGAGGTCATCGGCCGCTACGGCGGGACGGTCGAGAAGTTCATCGGCGACGCGGTGATGGCGGTCTGGGGCGCGCCGATTGCGCACGAGGACGACGCCGAGCGGGCGGTCCGGGCCGGCCTCGAGCTCGTCGACGCGGTCCGGACGCTCGGCCCGGCCACCGTTGCGCGGGCCGGCGTGCTGACCGGAGAGGCCGCGGTGACGGTCGGTGCGACCGGCCAGGGGATGGTGGCCGGGGACCTCGTCAACACGGCGAGCCGGCTCCAGTCCGTCGCCCCGCCCGGGACGGTCCTCGTCGGCGAAGCCACCCAGCGGGCGGCATCTGCGGCGATCGTCTTCGAGCCCGCCGGGGAGCAGCTCCTCCGGGGCAAGGCCGCCCCCATCCCGGCCTGGCTGGCCCTCCGCGTCGTGGCCGAGCGGGGCGGCCGGAACCGCGCCGAGACGCTCGAGGCCCCGTTCGTCGGGCGGGCCGACGAGCTGCGCCTGCTCAAGGACCTCTTCCACGCGACGGTCCGCGAGCGCCGGCCGCGGCATGTCTCGATCACCGGTCAGGCCGGGATCGGCAAGACGCGGCTCGCCTGGGAGTTCCTCAAGTATGCCGACGGCCTCGCGGAGGACGCCTTTTGGCACGAAGGGCGCTGTCCCGCCTACGGGAACGGGATCACGTTCTGGGCGCTCGGCGAGATGGTCCGGGCTCGGGCCGGCCTGCTCGAGACCGACGACGAGTCGACGACCCGCTCGAAGATCGCCGAGACCGTCGCGGCCCACGTGCCCGACGCGGACGAGCGACGGTGGATCGAGCCGGCACTCCTCGCCCTCCTCGGGATCGAGGCGAGCGCCGCGGCCCCGGAGCAGCTCTTCGGGGCCTGGCGGACGTTCTTCGAGCGACTCGCTGGCGCGGCTCCCGTAGTGATGATCTTCGAGGACCTCCACCACGCCGACTCGGGCCTGCTCGACTTCATCGACCACCTGCTCGAGTGGGCGCGGGGCGTACCGATCTACGTCCTGACCCTCGCCCGCCCGGAGCTGCTCGAGCGTCGGGCCGACTGGGGGGCCGGCCGGCGGAACTTCGCGAGCCTCCACCTGGAGGCGCTGCCGGAGGCCGCCATGCGCGAGCTCCTGGCCGGCCTCGTCCCGGGCCTGCCCGAGGCGGCGGTCCAGGCGATCGTCGGCCGGGCCGAGGGGGTCCCCATCTACGCCGTCGAGACGGTCCGGATGCTCCTCGACGACGGGAAGCTCGTGGCGAGCGACGGTTCGTACCGGCCGGCCGGTGATCTCGCGACCATCGCCGTGCCGGAGACGCTCACCGAGCTCGTCGCCGCCCGGCTCGACGCCCTCGAGCCGGCCGACCGGGCCCTGCTTCTCTCCGCCGCGGTCCTCGGCCAGAGCTTCACGACGGCGGCGCTGGCGGCCGTGAGCGGGATGGATGCGCCGGCCCTCGAGCCCCGACTCCGGGGGCTCGTCCGGCGCGAGCTCCTGGCCATCGAAGGCAACCCGCGCAGCCCCGAGCGAGGCCAGCACGCGTTCGTCCAGGCCCTCGTCCGGGAAGTCGCGTACAACACCCTTTCGAAGCGGGACCGGAAGGCCCGCCACCTGGCCGCCGCCCGGTACTTCGAGTCGCTCGGGACCGACGAGCTTGCCGGCGCCCTCGCCGGCCACTACCTCGCGGCCCACCGGAACGCGGCAGAGGGCCCCGAGGCCGACGCTCTCGCCGCCCAGGCCCGCATCGCCCTCCGGGCCGCCGCCGAGCGGGCGATCAGCCTCGGCGCACTGGGCCAGGCTGTCGCGTTCCTCGATCAGGCCCGGGACGTCACTCGAGACGAGGCGGAGCTGGCCGAGCTCCTCGAGCGAGCCGGCAGCGCAGCGTCAGCAGCCGGCCTCGGCGAGGTCGCCGAAGACCGATTGCGGAGGGCGGTCGACCTGCGACGCGCACTCGGCGACGCGGACGCCATCGCGGGCGCGACCGCCAGGCTCGGTGAGACGCTGGTCACGGGGCTGCGCCCCGAGGCGGCGTTGACGATCCTGGTGCCGGCCGC
>JAPVSP010000057.1:0-8586 GCA_047519685.1 Chloroflexota bacterium | reverse complement strand
GGTCGGCCGGGCTTCGCCGCTTCGTCGAGTGTCCGCTCGGCGCGTGGCGCCACTGGCCGTGAGGCGTCCCTGCTCACCGCCGCCGCGTCCGGCGGCCTCGGGCGACCGGGGCGGTCCCGTAGCATTCCAGCCATGCCGCTCGCGGTCGACCCGGACCTCGCCTTCCCCGCGCTTCTCGGGCTCGTGGCCGGACTCGCCCTCCTCATCCGCGGCATGCGGGGTTACCTCGTGGAGACGCGCCTGGCGGACACCTCGAGCTCGCCGATCGCCTCGATCGCCGCGGGCGAGGTCCGCGTGAGCGGGGTCGTCGAGCCAGCGGAGCTCACGCTGACGTCGCCCCTCCAGAGCGCCACCTGCGTCTACTACCGCGCCCGGATCCGCGAGCGGACGGGGCGGAGCGAGACCACCGTGTTCCGCGAGGAGGTCTCGGTCGGCTTCCGGGTCCGCGACGCGACCGGCGCGCTCCGCGTGTTCCCGCGGGGGGCGCAGTGGGACGTCCCGGACCGGCTCGACGGATCGACGGGCTTCGCCGGCGAGGACCCGCCCGACCTTCGCCTGCGGGACGGGCCCCGGCTCCAGCCGGCCGATCCGAGCCGCGAGGAGCTCGTGGCTCGCCTGCTCACCGTCCACCGGCCGCCGACATCTCCGGGTGAGCTGGCGGAGGGCTCCGCCGGCGGGCTGTCGGCCCTCGGAAGGGGCGGTCGGCACTACCAGGAGGCCCGGATCCAGCCCGGCGACGCCGTGACCATCCTGGGCCGGGTCCTCCCGTATTCGGAGCTGGAGGACGCCGAGGGGACGGACCTGGACGAGGCCATCGGCGGCCCGCTCGCCGGGACGGACGACCCGGAGGTCGCGGCCGACCTTGCCGCTGCCCGCGCCGCCGGCACCCTCGCAGCGGACCCGGCCACGGCCTGGGGGAACGCGGCGATCCCGGGCTTCGGGATCGGGCACCCGGTGACCGCCCCCCATCTCGATCCGGGGGCCACGCCGGTCCCGGTCGCGACCCCCGAGGAGCGAGCCCGCTTCGAGCGGGCGTTCGACATCGAGCCAGCGACCCTCGTCCTCGCGGCCTCGGCGGAGGTCCCACTGCTCATCGCCGCCGGCCCGCCTGCCGCGGCTGTGGAGCGCCAGCGGCGGCGCATGGTCGTTGGGCTCCTGGGGGCGCTGCTCGCCATCGGTTCCGCCGGGGTGCTGGCCGCCTCGCTTCCCGGGCTCCTCCGGTGAGCCCGATGGCCGGGGCGGCGCTCTTCGCGGTCGCGGTGGTCATCGTCATCGGCGCCTTCTTCACGCTCGCGGCGTATAACGCCGTCGTCGCGCTGCGTCAGCGGATCGACAAGGCGTGGGGCAACATCGAGGTCGCCCTCCAACAGCGCTACGACCTCCTGCCGAACCTCGTCGAGGCGGTCCGCGACCTCATGCAGTTCGAGCGCGACGTCCTCGAGCGTGTGACCGCGCTCCGCAGCGCCTACTCGCGGAGCGAGCCGATCCCTCGGCAGGCGGTCACCTCGGAGCGGACCTCGTCGGCCGTGCGCACGTTGTTCGCGACCGTCGAGCGGTACCCGGAGATCCGGTCCCGGGAGAGCGTCCTCGCTCTGCAGCGGCAGCTCGAGCGCCTCGAGGGCATGATCGCCGCCCGCCGCGAGCTCTACAACGACCAGGTGTTCCGGTACAACACGCGGATCGCCCAGCTCCCGACCGCGCTCCTGGCGTGGGCCCTCGACTGGCGCCCGCGGCCGTTCTTCGACGCGGAGCCCGAGGCGACCGAGCGGCCCGCGGCGGATCTTGGCCTGCACCGCACCTGAGGACGGTCGAGCGGCGAGGAGCGCTCCATCGCCTCAGCGGGCGCGCCCGGGCGGACCCGCAGGGCGTCCGAGATCACGCGCACGGGACGGACCGGGTGGCCCGACGGCTTCATCGGCCTGTGTCGCGTCGGTCACGCCGCGGCTCGGTGCGGGCCCCCGGCCGGGCACGCCACCGCCGTCGTGCGCCGCGGCTGAGGCCGACGACCAGGTCGGCCAGGCCCTCGCTCAACGTCCAGGCGAGGGTGACACCGGACCCCACGAGCCCCGACGCGGCGCGCATGACGCGGCGGCGGAGCCCGCTCGCGCCGGGCGCGGGGGCTGACGCTCCGATGCGCCCCGACGGCTCCGTCGGATCGAGACCTGCCTGGCTCACCTCTGGATCCCTTATTCGGCCTGGACCCCGGGAGAGCCCCACGACCCTCGCCGGAGGGTCCCGACCCCGGCATCATGGACCGCCCGGTCCCCTCCGGCATATGCCAACCGGCACTGTCCCATGCGTGCGCAGGTGCGCATGGTCGGGCCCATGGACGACCGCCACGGCGAGCGTGATCTCCAGCGCCTGAAGTGGATCGGCGTCATCCTGCCGGTCGCGTTCATCTGGTTCTTCGAGGTCCTCCGGCTCACCGTCCTCGACAAGGCCTACGAGGCGGACACGGCCCACCTGGTCGCCGCGCTGCTGATGGGCGGCGCCGTCGTCCTCTTCGCGCTCGCGATGTCCCACTTCATCGATCGGACGCAGCGTCGGATCGTCGGCCACAACAAGGACCTCACGCTGACGCATTCGGTCACCTCGGCCGTCCGGGGCGGGCTCGGGCTGGAGCAGATGCTCGGGGCGGCCCTCGACCGGATGATGGCCCAGACGGGGGCCCTGGCCGGGATCGTCCGCGTCCGCGGCTCCGAGGGCGAGGTCACGACGCTCCGCCAGCCGACCGTCCTGCCGGGCGGCCTCGAGTGGCTCGCGCCCCTGCTCGACGAGATGCCGTCGGCGCCGCTGCTCGAGCCGGCCTTCTCGACGCGCCCCGCGCTGGACACGCTCCTCCTCGACCTCCCGCTCGCCCGCGCCGAGGCGACGCTGGGCAGCCTGCGCCTGGTCTTCCACCCGCCCGTCCCGCCGGACGTGTCGACGTCCGCGCTGATCGACGTGGCGGGTGAGATCGCGACCTCGATCCAGCTCAACGGGGTCGTCGCCGACCTGCGTCGCCGGGAGCGTGAGCTCGCCGCGCTCAACGACGTCGCCATCCACCTGACCGGCCGCGCCGAGCTGCGCGACATGCTCGACACGATCAACCGGTATGCCCGTGAGCTCCTCGCGGCCGATCGCGCGGTGGTCTGCCTGGCCGATGTTCGGGAGTCCAACCGAGCTCCGAACCTGGTCGACCGGCTCGCGCTCGTGGACGACGGGACGGTCTGCCTGCTCGCGCACCCGGCGGTCGCCGGCGACCACCCCCGGAACCCCCTGTGCCCCATCGCGATGGCGACGCCCGGCACCTCGTGGGCGGCCCGCCCGCTCCGTGGTCCCGACGGCCTGCTCGGCGAGCTGTGCGTCGTCCGCGACGCCGGAGCTCCGTTCCGTCCGTCCGAGCGCGCCCTGCTGGCGGCCCTGGCCGACCTCGCCGCGGTGGCCGTCCGCACGGCCCGCCTCCACGAGGCGGAGCAGCAGTACGCGATCCTGGCCGAGCGCGACCGGATCGCCCGCGAGCTCCATGACTCGATGGCCCAGGTCCTGGGCGTCATCCATCTCCGGCTCCGCGCCCTCGAGTCCCAGGCCGGCGCGTCGGCGGGCGGAGCGATGCGGCCCGAGCTGGCTGAGCTCGCCGACGTCGCCGATGAGGCATTCCGCGACGTCCGCGAGGCGATCCTCGGGTTGCGCGAGAGCATCCCGTCGGAGGGCGGCCTCGAAGGGGCGCTCCGCGAGTACCTCCGGAAGTTCAGCCGCCAGACCGGGATCCAGGCGAACCTCGCAGTCGACGGGGCGGCGCGTTCCGCCCTTTCGCCGAAGAGCGAGGTCCAGCTGCTGCGAGTGGTCCAGGAGGCGCTCACGAACGTCCGCAAGCATTCGGGTGCCCACCGGGCCGTCGTCCGGCTCGACTGCCGGGGGGACGTGCCGGTCCTCGCCATCGAGGACGACGGGGCCGGATTCGACCCTGCTCGGCTGAGTCAATCCTTCGAGAGCGGCTTCGGGCTCGCCTCGATGAGAGAGCGGGTCGAGGCCATCGGTGGCACCCTTGACGTGCATACTGCGCCGGGCGAAGGCACCCGCGTCGTCGTCCGACTCCAGGCAGAGGGATCACGTGTCGCACCAACCACCGCGCCTGCGGGTGCTGCTCGTTGACGATCAGCCCCTCTTTCGGCGGGCGCTCGCGAGCCTGATCGGCGGCCAGCTCGACATGACCGTCGTCGGAGAGGCCGAGAACGGCCAGGACGCCGTCGAGAAGGTCCGGGCCCTCCGTCCCGATATCGTCGTCATGGACGTCCAGATGCCGCGGGCGAGCGGGGTCGATGGCGTCCGGGCCATCCGGGCCGCCGGCTTCGACACGAAGATCGTCATGCTCACCGTCTCCGAGGACGACGACGACCTGTTCGAGTCGATCAAGGCGGGCGCCAACGGCTACCTCCTCAAGAACGTCCGTCCCGAGCAGCTCTTCGACGACCTGCGCGGCCTCCTGCACGGCGAGGCCCCGATCGCGCCAGGCATCGCCCACAAGCTCCTCGACGCGCTGCGCGACGGGGGTCCGCGACCACGCCAGGCGACGAGCGCCGAGGTCGCCGAGGGGACCGCCCTGACACCCCGCGAGGCGGAGATCCTGGGGCTGGTCGCGAACGGCCTCTCGAACAAGGAGATCGCCGGGCGGCTGACGATCACCGAGGGAACGGTCAAGAACCACGTCCACAACGCGCTCGAGAAGCTGCACCTTTCGAACCGCGTCCAGGCCGCCGCCTTCGCCGTCCGGCAGGGCTATGCCGCGGCCGGCCGCCACGACGACCCCCCATCCGGCTGAGCCGGCGCGTCCCGGTCGGATGGGTCGGCCGGATAGGTCGGCCGATAGAGACGGCGGCGCGCACTTTGTGACGTCGGTGGGATGGTCCCCGCGTGAGAGCCGCTCCTAGGATGCCCGGCAAGGGTGGGAGTCTCGCCCCCATCTCCGAAGGGAGCGGTGCGTGCCGGGCGATCGCGTCAGCGTTCTCGTCCTCTACGGCCACGCGATCCTCGGCCAGGGGCTGGAGCGCCTGCTGGCCGCCGAACACGGGCTGGACGTGCGCGCCGCCGATCTGGCGAACGAGGCGGCCGTGGAGGAGGCGCTCCGCCTCGGGTCGGACGTCATCGTCTTCGAGGATGGGGCCCGGGTCGATCCGCTCGACGTCTTCCGGCGGACGGACTGCTCCCTCCTCATCGTCGTGAGCATCGGCTCGTCCGACGCGTGGACGATCCGGCGCGACACCATCCGGACGGCCCCGGACCGGCTGTTCGAGGTCATCCTTGGCGCGTGCCTCGGCCGGGCGGGGAGCCTCGCGCTCGAGACGGGCGGCCCGGACGGCGAGGCCCGCGACCCGAGCGAGATCCCGCTCCCGGCCACGCCGGCCGTCACCGATCCTGTTCGCGGCAGGCTGCCGCGCCTGCCGCGGGTGCTGCCGGTCGGCAACTGACGATGGCCGCGCGCCCCACACTGCCCCGGCCTGCATCCGGGGCCCCGACCTGGGCATCCGAGCCCATCCCCCGGCGGCGGGCGCTCGTCGTGCTCGGGGGGGCGATCCTCGCCGGCGCCAGCCTCCCCGTCGTGCTCGAGGCGTGCGGCTCGGCGGGCACACCCGCCCCGACGATCGGCGCCACCCTCCAGGTCGACCCAGCGTCCCTGGAGGCCGGCCGGCCGGCCGAGCTGCCGTTCACCCTCCCGGCCTCCGGGGGATCGCCGGCCGTCGCTGGATCGGCGTGGCTCGTGAAGGAGGCCGACGGCACGCTCGTGGCGTTCGACCCACGCTGCACGCACGCCCGCTGCGCCTACGCCTGGTCGGCGGCCGACGGCCGCTTCGACTGTCATTGCCACAGGGCGGCCTTCGACGTCGAGGGGAAGGTCCTGTTCGGGCCACCGCCGCGGCCGCTTGACCGCTTCGAGGTCCGCGCAGCGGGTGGACGGATCGAGCTCGAGGTGCCGGCCGACTTCTCGACCCCGCGTCCGGAGGCCTGAGGCCGGTCCTTCCGGCGGCGGAGGGGCCGGGCCTCGACCGCCCGATACAGGCCGGCTGGTGCGCGCACGCCTCCGCCCTGTATCGACCTTCTATCTCCCGGCGGATGGGATCGCGCGTGCGCGAACCCCAGCATTCAGGGTGGACGCGGGCCCCGACCCGGCCTTCACCCTTCCAGCGGGTCGGGGCTCGGGTCCGGTGGCGTCCGCTGGAAGGTGCATCGAGATGGATCGAACGAGTCGTCCCACCAAGCGCCCCGCGCGGGAGGCGACGAGATGATGCGCGTCGCCTCGCTCGCGAACCTCTCCGACCGCCAGCTCGACCGTTGGATCAAGCGAGTCGCGCTGCTGGCCGTCGTCGTGTTCGTCGGCTTCGGGGCGTTCTACGTCTTCGATCGCTGGCGCATGCCGGCGGCGCCGATCCTGGACCGGCAGCTCACCGCCCTGGAGGCCGCCGTCCAGGCCGACCCGAAGGACATCACCTCGCGCGGCCGGCTGGCCGATCTGTACACGGCGAAGGGCCGGTACGAGGATGCGATCGCCCAGTACACGGCGATCCTCAAGACCGGCCAGGCCGACGAGCTCGCGCAGTTCGGGCGTGCCAAGGCCTACCTGCTCAGCGGCGCCCTCGACCTCGCCACCAAGGACTACCAGGCGGTCGTGGACATCGCCAGGAGCGGCGAGATGGCGAACGTCGATCCCACGCTCGAGGCGGCGTACTACAGCCTCGGCGACATCTCGATCCGGCAGGGCAGGCCCGCCGACGCGATCCCGCAGCTCGAGAAGGCGCTGAAGATCAAGCGTTCCGACGCCGACGCGCTCCTGCTCATCGGAAAGGCGTACGCGGCCACCGGCCAGACGGACAAGGCGGCGTCGGCGCTGCGCGAGGCGGTCTCGTTCGTCCCCATCGGCTGGGTCGAGCCGTACCAGGTCATGGCCGACGCCTACACGAAGGCCGGCGACGCGGCCATGGCCGAATGGGCCGGCGCGATGGTGGACTTCCAGAGCGGGTCCGTGGACAAGGCGGGGACGCGCCTCCAGGCCCTCGTCGGGGGCAAGGCGGCGCTCGACGCCGAGATCGGGCTGGGCCTCATCGCGGAGACCCGCGGTGCGTACGCCAGCGCATCGACCTGGTACCAGAAGGCGCTCGCGATCGATCCGGCCAACGCCGCGGCCCGGCTCGGGCTGAGCCGCGTCGGGAGCTCCACCGGCACGGCGTCCCCGACGCCGGCCTCGTCCGCGCTCCCGACGCTCCCCGCGCCCGGCCAGCTCCCCGGAGGTAACGGCTGATGACCGCGTCCCCCATCGCCGGCGAGCTGCCCCAGCTGCCGCCCGTCGCCGTCGACGACGAGCCACCCGCCGGCCCGGCCGACGAGGCCTCCGAAGAGGAGAAGAGACGGCGCCGCAAGGCCTTCCTCCTCTTCGTCCTCATCGGTCTCCTCCTCTTCCTCATCGGGCTGCTCATCTGGTATCTGCTGTTCCGGCAGCCGCTCCCGATCATCCCGCCGATCCCCGAGACGCAGGTCCCGGGGTACTCCACGAGCGTGTACGGAGCCAACGAGCCGGTGGGCGTCGCCGTCAGCCCGGCGGGCGACCGGATCTACGTCACGGAGTCGGGCGGCGAGCGCGTCGTCCGGATCTTCGATGCGGCCGGCAACACGGTCGGCACGATGAGGCCGGCGGCGACGACCGGGGACAACCACGTCCCGGTCTACCTCGCGATCGACCCCCTGACCCAGGAGGTCTACGTCAGCGACCGACCGGCAGGAACGATCTACATCTACGACCGGGACGGGCGCTACCAGCGGGAGATCGCCCTGGCCCAGCCGCTGCCGGGCTGGCAGCCGCTGGGGGTCGCGTTCTCGAAGGACGGCACGCTGTATGTGACCGACCTGTCCGGGGCCCCCAAGGTGCTCGCGCTCGATCGAGCGGGCAAGCTCGTCCGAACCGTCGGCGAGACGGAGGGGCTCTCGTTCCCGAACGGCGTCGCGGTCGACGCGGCCGGCTACGTCTACGTCACCGACAGCAACAACGGGCGCCTGCTCGTCTTCGACCAGACCGGCACGGTCGTGGCGCGGATCGGGCGCGGGGTCGACGCCGGCAAGCTTGGACTCCCCCGCGGCGTGGCGATCGACGGCGCCGGGCGCGTGTTCGTCGCCGACACGACCGGGCAGGTCGTCCAGGTCTATCGCGGTTTCAAAGCGGGCGATCGAAGCCTCGAATCCCTTGGCTCGTTCGGGACGGCAGGCATCGGGGACGGGCAGTTCGCATTCCCGAACGGCCTGGCCGTCGACGGGCGCGGTCGCGTCTACGTGACCGACTCCGGCAACGATCGCGTCCAGATCTGGAGCTACTGATGGCTCCTCGGAGGTCGGGCAGCAGGGAGGTGAGGACCGGGAGAGCGTTCGCCGCCGCCATGGGCGGCCCATTGTCGGAACCCGCACGCTGAGAAAGGAGGTGAGGACAGTGAGGAGACGGCTGGCTCTGCTCATAGGAGTCGGCGCTACCTGGCTGTTCCTTGCCGCACTCCCGGTCCTGGCGGACGGTGGACCCCATATCGCCGCGGTGAACAGCGGCACGTCGACCCTGACGGCCGACAGCTG
>JAPVSP010000056.1:0-4881 GCA_047519685.1 Chloroflexota bacterium | reverse complement strand
TCGGGCCGGCGCTGGCGGGTCGCGACGGGCGAGGTCGCGGACCCCATCGAGGCGCCCGCCGCGGGCATCGTCCGGGAGGTCCGCGCCGGGACGGGGATCGCCCTGGAGCTGGCGGGGACGGCCCTGCCGGGGACCCTCGCCGTCGGGGTGCCGGCCCGCGGCCGGTTGTCGCTGGTACACGACCCTGTCGGCGAGCTGCATCCGGCGGGCCTCGATGTCGGTCGCGCGGGCACCATCCTGGTCGTCGGGCCGCGGGTGGACGCCGAGACGCTCACCCGCGCCCGCGCGATGGGGGTTCGCGGGGTCATCGTGGCGGCCGCCGCCGGCAAGGAGGTGCGCGATTTCACCGCCTCGGAGGCCCGGCAGCGGGCGGCCCTCCATCGGTTGCCGCCGTTCGCGCTGCTCGTCCTCGACGGCGTCCTGCGCCGCCCGATCGCCGGCCCGGTCCTGGCGCTCCTCGAGTCGCTCGAGGGGCGCGAGGTGGGCATCGTCACCGACCCGCCGGCGCTCGTCATCGACGGCGATCGACCGACGACCTCGCCACCCGCCGCGGATTGGATCCGCGTCCGGCACGGACCCTTCGCCGGCCGGGAGGGCCGCTGGACAGGGGCGATCGGCCCGCGACGCTTCCCGCCCGGGGTCCATCTCGAGGCCGGTCTCGTGCGCCTGGACGACGATCCGCCGATCGCGCTCCCGCTGTCGGATCTCGAGCGGTTCGTCTGATCTGGCGGCGTGGCCGGCGACCCTCGGCGACCGACCGACGGGCCATGGTCCCTTCGGCTACCCTCGGCGCATGGTCGCTTCGATCCAGGATGAGCGGGTCGTCGTCACTCGCGATGCCGCAACCACCCGCGCCCTCGCCGCCGACCTCGCGGCGGTCGCAGAGCCGGGTGACGTCCTGTGTCTCTCGGGTGAGCTGGGGGCCGGGAAGACGCAGTTCGCCAAGGGCTTCGGGCTCGGGCTCGGCGTGACCGACACGATCGTGTCCCCGAGCTTCGTCCTGATGGCGGAGTACGCCGGTCGGTTGCCGCTCTTCCATCTCGATCTCTTCCGCCTGCACGACGCGGCCGAGGCGCTCGAGGACGGGCTCCTCGACGAGCGCGAGGTCGGCGGGGTCACGGTCGTCGAGTGGGCCGACCGGCTCGGCGAGGCCCTCCCGGCGTCGCGGCTCGACATCCGGATCGAGGGAACCGGCGACGAGCCCCGAGCGATCCACCTCCGGCCGTCCGACCGCCGGCATGCCCGGTACCTGGCGGTCGTGTGAAGCGCTCGGCCCGGGTCTCCCTCGCCGGCCCGCTCCTCGCGATCGACACGGCGACGTCCGTCGCCACGGTGGCGCTCGGTTCGCCCGACGGTCGCCTCCTGGCGGAGGACGCGTGGGTCGCCGGCTATCGTCACGGCGAGGAGCTCCTGCCACGGATCGACGGGCTCCTGCGGTCGCGGGACCTCCGCCCGCCCGATCTCGGGGCGATCTCCGTCGGCACCGGGCCCGGGGCGTTCACCGGGCTCCGCGTCGGCCTGGCGACGGCCAAGGGCCTCGCGTTCGCCCTGGGCCGGCCGATCGTCGGCGTCCCGACCCGGGTCGCGCTGCTCGAGGCCGCGCGCGCGGCGGGGGCCCGTGAGCCGATCGTCCTGCTGTTGCCCGCGGGTCCGGCCGACCGTGTCCTCGTTCGCTCGGAGGCCGCCGGGGTCGCCGCCGGGGCGGTCCGCCTCCCGCCGGGCGTCGAGGCGCAGCTGAGTCCCGGCACGACGGTCGTCGCGATCGACCTCGCCGGGCGGGCGGCGCCCGAGGCGCTCGCGCTGGGGGAGGCGGCGCGGCGGGGACTCGCCGCGGCGCTGCTCCGCCTCGCCGCGGAACGGCTCGCGGCCGGCGAGGCGGACGACCTGGCCGGCGTCGTCCCCGAGTACGTGACCTTGCCTCGCGGCGTCGAGCGCGAAGCCGGCCAGGTCGCGCTGGGTCGTGCCTGACGTGGTGGCCCAGCCGGCCGTGCTCCGGATCGAGCCGATGGTCCTGTCCGACATCCCCGAGGTCCAGGCCATCGAGCGGGCCAGCTTCACGACGCCCTGGCCGCCGCAGGCGTACCGGAGCGAGCTCGAGACGAACCGGCTCGCCACCTACCTCGTCGCACGGATCGACGGCCGGATCGTCGCCTACGCGGGGCTCTGGATCATGGTCGACGAGGCGCACATCACGACCTTCGCCGTCCACCCAGCCTGGCGCCGCCGGCGCATCGGCGAGCGGCTGCTCCTCGCCACGATGGACATCGCCCTGGACCGCGGTGCCCGCGAGGCGACGCTCGAGGTCCGCCTCTCGAACCTCGCGGCGCGCCGGCTCTACGAGAAGTACGGCTTCCGGCCCGTGGGGCTCCGGCCGCACTACTACAGCGACGACGACGAGGACGCCCTGATCATGACGACGGACCCCCTGGCGTCGGGGCCGGTGCGCGCACGGCTCGCCCGGCTGCGGGCGGCGCTCGAGGCGGCGCCCGGGCCGCTCGAGGCGGCGGGACCCGCGACCGGGGACGATGCGCCGGGGCGGGACGGGTGAGCGGGCCGCTCGTCCTGGCGGTCGAGACCAGCTGCGACGAGACCGGGGTGGCCCTGGTCGAGGGCGGCCGCCGGATCCACAGCAACGTCGTCGCCAGCCAGGTCGCGCTCCACGCCGAGACCGGCGGGATCGTCCCCGAGGTCGCCGCCCGGGCCCAGCTGCGCTGGATCGTGCCGGTCCTCGAGGGCGTCCGCGCCGATGCCGGCGCCACCTGGGCCGACGTCGATGCCGTGGCCGTCACCTACGGTCCCGGCCTGGCCGGCTCCCTTCTCGTCGGGATCAACGCCGCGAAGGCCATCGCCTACGTGAACGAGACACCGCTCGTGCCGGTCAACCACCTCGAGGGGCACCTGTATGCCGCCTGGCTCCTCGACCCGGGGGAGGCGGTCCGACCGGAGCCGTCGTTCCCGCTGGTGGCGCTCATCGTCTCGGGTGGCCACACGTTCCTGGTCGAGATGCGCGACCACCTCGCCTACCGGCTCCTCGGAGCGACCGTCGACGACGCCGCCGGCGAGGCGTTCGACAAGGTCGGCCGGCTGCTCGGGCTCGCCTACCCCGGCGGCCCCGCGATCGAGCAGGCGGCCGCCGCGGCGGATCGAGCGGCGCGATTCCCGCGCGCCTGGCTCGGCGACTCGTACGACTTCAGCTTCAGCGGCCTCAAGACGGCGGCGCGCCGGATCGTGGACGCGGCGAGGCGCGAGGCCGGTCTCGCCGGCGACCCGGCGGCCCCGCTGCCGGACGACGTGGTCGCCGAGCTGGCGCGCGGCTTCCAGGAATCCGTCGTCGACGTCCTCGCGACGAAGACCCTCCGGGCCGCCGAGGCGTGCGGCGCTCGGACGATCGTCGTCGGCGGCGGGGTCGCGGCGAACGGCGCGCTCCGGGCGCGCCTGCTGGAGGGCGCCGCCCGGCTCGGGATCCCGTTGGCCATCCCGCGATCCGGTCTCTGCACGGACAACGGCGCCATGATCGGGGCGGCCGGGACGCGACGGTTCCTGGCCGGGACCCGGGCCGGCCTCGACCTGGACGCCCGCCCATCGCTCCCGCTCGCCCGATGACCAGGGCGGGCGGCTCGGCACGACGCCGGCGCGCGGGAGGACCGGCCGGGACGTCGACCGGCGCCCCCGTTCGACCCGCCGCCTTCCCTGACCGGAACGGCCCCCGGGCCGCCCCGGTCCGGCTGGACGCCGCGGACGTCGCGCGGACGCTCCGGGCGGCTGGCCTGCGCGCCCGCCACGCCCTGTCCCAGAACTTCCTCGCCGACGTCGACGTCCTCGAGGCCATCCTCGCCGAGGCCCAGCCCGCCCCCGGCCGACGGATCCTCGAGATCGGACCCGGGCTCGGGATCCTCACCGGCGCGCTCCTCCGGGCCGGCGCCGCCGTCGTCGCGGTCGAGCTCGATGCCGGGCTGGTCCGCTGGCTGCGCGCCGAGCTCGAGCCCGCCCTGGCGCTCGGGGCGAGCGACCCGGCCGCGCCCGGCGGCCTCCGCCTCGTCCACGCCGACGCGCTCGACCTCGACCTCGCCGGCCTGACCCCTCCGCCATACGACGTGGTCGCCAACCTCCCGTACCATGTGACGAGCCCGATCCTGCATCGCCTCCTCGGCAGGGAGCCCCGGCCGGACCGCCTGGTCCTCATGGTCCAGCGCGAGGTGGCCGAGCGGATCGCGGCCCGTCCGGGCGGCCTCTCGTACCTCTCGGTGTTCTGCCAGTACCACGCCCGCGTCCGGCTCGCCCATCTCGTGCCACCGTCGGCGTTCGAGCCCGCGCCCGCCGTGGAGTCGGCGATCCTCACCCTCGAGCCGTTCGTCGCGGGCGAGCCGGGGGTCCCGCCGCGGCTTCCCCGTGACCGGGAGGACGAGCTGTGGCGCGTCGTCCAGGCCGCGTTCCGCGAGCGGCGCAAGATGCTCCGGAACGTCCTCGCTCGGCAGCTCCCGGTCGGGTCGGCCAGGGTCGACGGCGCGCTGCGGGCGGCCGGGATCGCGCCCGAGCGGAGGCCCCAGACGGTCTCGGTCGATGAATGGCGCCGGCTGCTGGAGGCGCTCGGCCCGGTCGGTCCGGACGACCGCGGGCGCCGGCCGTCGCGTCCGCCCCGCGAGGCGGGGCGGCTCGACGCGGCGGCCCGCTCGGGCGCCGGCTCAGGAGAGGAGCCCGGATGAGCGACCCGGGCCGCCGTCTCGCGCCGGTCGTCCGGCTCGCGCCGGCGAAGCTGAACCTCAGCCTCGCCGTCCTCGGCCGTACCCCGGACGGTCACCACGCCCTCCACTCGGTCATGGTCCCGCTCGCCCTGGCGGATCGACTCAGCCTCGCCCCGACGGGCGGCCGGAGCGACACGCT
>JAPVSP010000055.1:0-6075 GCA_047519685.1 Chloroflexota bacterium | reverse complement strand
CTCTGCGGCGACATGCGGACGATGCCCGGCCTGCCGTCCGTGCCGGGCGGCGAGCGCATCGACCTCGATCCCGAGGGAGACATCGTCGGGCTGTTCTAGCCAGGGGCGGCGGTCGCGACCGCGGCGCCCGGGTCGCGAAGCCCCGGTCCGCTCGCCGGGCGGGGGCTCGCCGGGCAGGACCTCAGACGGGCAGCCGGTTCGTCGCGATGACGAACCCGAGCGCCGTCACCAGGCCGACGAGGATGCCCAGGAGGCCGGCGGCCCAGGCCTCCACGTCGAGCGGCCCGAGCGCCTCTTCGTCGTGCGCTGCGCCGTGCTCGGCGTCCGTGGCGTCGTCGCGGATCGCGGGCTCGTCGTGTCCGCCCTGCGGCTCGCTCATCCTGGGTCTCTGCACCTCCGGGCGGCATTCTCGCACGTCGCCCGCCCTCGCCGGGCGGGGCACGCTCCGGAGGCCGGGGCGCCCTACACTCGCCGTCGTGCTCACCCTCGTCCTCACCCGCCACGGGCTCACCGCGCGGTCCGAACCCGAGCAGCACCTCGGCCAGGGCATCGACCTCGGGCTGTCGGAGGCCGGGCGGGCCCAGGCCGAGGCGCTCGCCGAGCGGATCGGCCCGGAGCAGTTCGACCGCATCGTGTCCAGCCCGTTGCGGCGCGCCCTCGAGACGGCCACGTTCGTCGCCGGGGATCGCCGCGTGGAGGTCGACCAGCGGCTGGCCGAGATGGACTACGGCCGGTGGGAGGGGCTGACGTACGAGGAGGTCGAGGCGCTCGACCCGGCCTACCGGGCGCGCTGGGAGGCGGATCCCGCGACGCTGCCGTGTCCGGGCGGCGAATCCGGCGACGACGTCGCGGCACGCGCCCGCTCGTTCCTGGACGACCTCCTCGACTGGGCCGCCGGGACCCGGCCCGACCCGGTCGTCCTGGCGGTCGCCCACAGCACCCTCAACCGGATCCTGCTCTGCGTGGCGATGGAGGTCCCGGTCCGCGAGTACCGGCGGCGGTTCACCCAGGCGCAGGTCAACATCACGGCCCTCCGGTACGCGGCGGGCGCGACCGCCGATCGGGGCCGGCTGCTCGTCCTCAACGACCTCGGGCACGTGAGCGCCCCCGGCCGCGCGCCGTGGGAGCTCCGCCCCGGTGCCTGAGCCCCGCTCGATGGATCGCGATCTCCTCTTCGCGACCCGCGCCCTCCGGATGCTCGCCTATGGCGGCCTCTCCGTCGTCCTCGTCCTCTACCTGTCGCGGCTCGGCCTCGACGGCGCGACGATCGGACTGCTGCTGACCCTGACCCTCGTCGGCGACACGGCGATCTCGCTGTGGCTCACGACCCACGCCGACAGCTTCGGTCGCCGCCGCGTCCTGATCGTCGGTGCCGCGCTGATGGCCGGGGCGGCCGTGGTCTTCGCCTCGAGCGCGCTGGTGCCGGTGCTGCTGCTCGCGGCGACGATCGGCGTCATCAGCCCGAGCGGGAAGGAGGTCGGCCCGTTCCTGGCTGTGGAGCAGGCCTCGCTCACCCGGCTGGTCCCCGACCGACGCCGGACCGCCATCTTCGCCTGGTACAACCTCGTCGGCTCGGTGGCCGCGGCGTTCGGAGCGCTCGGCGCCGGCCTCCTCGTCCAGGCGCTCCGGGGCGGCGGGGCGGCCGAGGTCGACGCGGACCGCTCGATCGTCATCGCCTACGGGGCGATCGGCCTCGTCCTGGCGATCGCCTTCACCCGGCTGTCCCCGGCGGTCGAGATCCCCGGCGCGGAGCGCTCGACGATCGCCGGCCGGCTGGGCCTCCATCGCTCTCGGGGCATCGTCCTCCGGCTGTCGGCCCTGTTCTCGCTCGACGCCTTCGCGGGCGGCCTGGTGATGGACAGCCTGGTCGCCTACTGGTTCGCGACCCGGTACGGCGTCGAGCCGGCGCTCCTGGGCGCCATCTTCTTCGCGTCCAACGTCCTGGCGGCCATCTCGGCCCTGCTCGCGGCCCGCATCGCGGCCCGGATCGGGCTCATCAACACGATGGTCTTCACGCACCTGCCGTCGAACGTCCTGCTCATCCTCGTCCCGCTCATGCCCAACCTGCCACTGGCGATCGCCGTGCTGCTGGCGCGCTTCTCGATCTCGCAGATGGACGTCCCGACGCGCCAGTCATACACGATGGCCGTCGTCGAGCCGGACGAGCGGTCCGCGGCCGCCGGCGTGACCGGCATCGCCCGAACGACCGGCTCGGCCGTATCGCCGCTGCTGGCGGCGCCGCTCGTCAGCGTGCCCGGCCTGGCCGGCGTCCCGTTCCTGCTCGCGGGCTCGCTGAAGATCGTCTATGACCTGACGCTGTGGCGGCTCTTCCGCTCGCGCCCGGCGCCCGAGGAGGCCCGCGCCAGGGACGCCGAGCGAATCAGCCCTCGGGCGTGACGTCCGGGTCAGGTGCCCCGCGGCGCCAGCCGGGGGCCCCGAGCCGCCACCAGACGAAGGCGGCGACGAGCGCGACGACGGCCACCAGGATCAGCGTGTCGAACGGCTGGAGCGCGTGCCGGATGTCCACCCAGTGCTCGCCGAGCTGCACGCCGGCCAGGGTGAGGACGGCCGACCACGGAAGCGCGCCGAGGGTCGAATAGAGGACGAAGCGCCTGAGCGGCATGCGAACGACGCCGGCGGGGAAGCTGATGAACGTCCGCACGATCGGCAGGAGCCGCCCGATGAACACCGTCGCCGAGCCCCAGCGCTCGAAGAAGCGCTCGGCCAGCTCGATCTCGTGCGGCCGGATCAGCAGGTAGCGCCCGTAGCGCTGGAGGAACGGGCGGCCGCCGTAGGCCCCGATCGCGTAGGCGATGAGCGAGCCGGTCGTGTTCCCGAGGGTCGCCACGATCACGACGACCCAGTAGCTCCAGGCCGAGCCGGTCAGCGGCTCGAGCCTCGTCGGGTCGGACACCAGGAAGCCGGCGAACGGCAGGATCAGCTCGGACGGGAGCGGGACCATCGCCGACTCGATGGTCATCGCGACGAACACCCCGACGTACCCGAAGGCGCCATAGAGGGACGTCAGGAACGGGATGACGATCTGGTCGACGAAGGCGAGCACGGGTCCTCAGCCTGGGAGGTCACGGCCGGGCGGCCCGCGGCACGAGCCGGACGGGGCGGCACGGCGGCAGGATACCGGACTATGCTCGGCGGCGTGACCGGACCGCTGCCCCACGGGACGCATCCTGACGACGCCCCCCACCACCTGCCGCATCCGGCACGCGCCGGCCTGGCGATCCCGTCGTCGGAGCCCGTCGTCCTCACCGGCGCGGACCTCACCATCGCCGATGTCGAGGCCGTGGCACGCGGCGGCGTCCCGGCCGCGCTCGACGTCCACGCCCGCGCCCGGATGCAGGAGGCGCGCGACGTGGTCGAGCGGCTCGTCGCCGCGGGCGAGGTCGTCTACGGCGTCACGACCGGCTTCGGCGACCTCGCGACCGTCTTCATCCCGCCCGACGACGCCTCGCGGCTCCAGGAGAACCTCCTCGTCAGCCATGCGGTCGGCGTCGGACGCTCGTTCCCGCGGGAGGTGGTCCGGGCCATGCTCCTGCTGCGCGCCAACACCCTTGCGCTCGGCCACAGCGGATGCCGGCCGCTGATCGTCGACCGGATCTGTCGGTTCCTCGAGCTCGGGATCCACCCCGTCGTCCCTGAGCAGGGCAGCGTCGGCGCGTCTGGCGACCTGGCGCCGCTGGCTCACCTGGCGCTGCCACTCATCGGTCGCGGCCAGGTCGAGCTCGAGGGTCACGTGCTGCCCGCGCTCGTCGCGCTCCGCGAGGTCGGTCTCGAGCCGCTCGTCCTGGAGGCCAAGGAGGGCCTGGCGCTCCTCAACGGCACCCAGCTGATGTCCGCGATCGGGGCGCTGCTCCTCGCGGATGCCGATCGGCTCGCCCGGACCGCGAGCGTCGCCGCCGCGATGAGCGTCGAGGCACTGTTGGGCACGGAGTACGCGTTCGCGGCGCCCTACCAGCTCGCCCGCCCGCACCCGGGCCAGGTCGCGGTGGCCGCCGAGCTGCGTTTGCTGCTGCGCGATTCGGCCCTCCAGCGCAGCCACCACGGGACCGCGCACAAGGTCCAGGACCCCTACTCGCTCCGCTGCGTCCCGCAGGTCCATGGCGCCGTCCGTGACGCGCTCGACCACCTCCGGCGGGTCCTCGACATCGAGCTGAACAGCGCGACCGACAACCCGCTCATCTTCCCCGAAGGGGGCGTCGCGCCGGTGGACACGACCGCGACCGGCGGCGGGCGGGTCATCAGCGGTGGCAACTTCCATGGCGAGCCGGTGGCGCTCGCGCTCGACTTCGCGAAGCTGGCGATCGCCGAGCTGGGGGCGATCTCCGAGCGCCGGACCGCGCTCCTGCTCGACGGCCGCCTCAACGGCGGCCTGCCCCCGTTCCTCGCCGGCTCGTCCGGCCTCGACTCCGGGCTGATGCTCGTCCAGTACACGGCGGCGGCGCTCGCCTCGGAGAACAAGGTCCTCGCCCACCCGTCCAGCGCCGACTCGATCCCCACGAGCGCCAACCAGGAGGACCACGTGTCGATGGGGGCCGGGGCTGCGAGACATGCCCGGATCGTCCTGGAGCACGTGGAGCGGATCCTCGCCATCGAGCTGCTGTGCGCGGCGCAGGCGCTCGACCTTCGCCTGGGAGCCGATGGGGCACCCCAGCCGGGGATCGGGGTCCGCGAGGCGCACCGGCGGATCCGCGAGCACGTCGCGTCGCTGACCCACGACCGCGAGCTCGGGCCGGACATGGCCGCGCTCACGACCCTCGTGCACGACGGAGCGCTCGTCGACCTCACCGAGGCCTGAGACCGCCCCCGGGCGCGGCGACCGGGCCTGAGACAGCCCCCGGGCGCGGCGACCGAGCCGAGCTCCGCGACCGCCCCGGGCGCGGCGATGGCCTCGAGAGCCCGCCCACCCGAGGCATCCGGACCGCTCGCGACCCGATCGCACCGTCCTCGTCGCCTTACCGGGCGCTTACGTCCGACGGTCGACCTGCTCATGGGGCCGTTCCACGCTCCGCTCGACGGCGGCTTCGCCGATCCGTACCCGAGGAGCCCGATGGACCGCTCCCCATCCACGTCCCGAGCGCTGCGCCTCGCCCTCGCCGCGGTCGTGCTCGTCACCGTCACCGCCTGTGGAGGCGGCGGCACCGCGGCCGGAGGTGGCGGGGCGACCGGCCGCTCGACCACCGTGGCCGCGTCCCTCGATGCGGCCCCGTCCTCGCCCTCGCTCGAGACCGGCAGCGCCGAGCCGAGCGCCATCCCATCGGCCAGCCCGGTCGGCCTGCCCTCGACCACCCAGGGCGTCTCGACCGCCAGGGCCGCGGCCCTCCTCGCCGGCGTCGACCAGGCGCTCGCCGGGGTCGACGGCGCGGTCTCCGACTACGACACCACGACCACCAGCACCGGAGAGTGACCGCCATGATCCCCCGCACCCGTTCCGGCCTCGCCTCGCTGGGCCTGGCCGCGCTGCTCACCGCCACGACCGCCGGCGCGGTCGGCGCGACGACCACCGACCCGTCGGCGACGTCGACGACCGGCTCGTCCGGTGCCTGCGCCACCGAGTGGTCGGCCGCCCGCGCGAACCCGAGCGTCACCACGTTCCGCGCCGTCGGCGACTGCGAGATCGCCCGACGCTTCACGAACCTCGGCCGCCTGGATGCGATGGTCGCCGGCTCTGCCGTCATCACCGCGGCGCACAAGTCCGACCTGCGCTTCACGAACGCGACGGACCCGACCTCGATCCAGGCGACGCACGACGGGCTCGCCAGCCTGAAGGCGACGATCGACGCCGAGGCCTCGCTTCCGGCGCTCCGCGCCGAGATCGGCCGGATCGCCACCGGCTACCGCGTCTACCTGCTCGTCGCGCCCAAGACGTACCTCGTCCGCGGCAGCGATGCCACTTCCGCTGCGATCGCGCGGTTCGCGCCGCTCGAGGCCGAGCTCCAGGCCGAGATCGCCCAGGCGAAGGCGGCCGGGAAGGACACGAGCGCTGCGGAGGCGGCCGATGCCGACCTGGCCTCGAAGGTGGCCCAGGCGACCGGGGTGGGGGGCCCCCTCGCCGGCCCG
>JAPVSP010000054.1:0-1622 GCA_047519685.1 Chloroflexota bacterium | reverse complement strand
CACGTCCGAGGCGCGGATCGAGCCTCGGGGCGTGGTCACGCGCATGCTGCCGGCGACCCGCTCGACGGCGATCGCCGGGAGGCGTTCGTGGAGGTCGACCCCGGCGGCCGCGGCCCGCGTCGCGAGGCCGGCCAGGAACGCTCCGGGATGGAGGCCGCCGGCCGCCTCCTCGACCAGGCCGGCCTCGTAGAAGTCGGTGCCGATCTCGTCCCGGAGCGCCTCCCCGCGCACGACGTGGGCCGGGCGTCCCTCGGCCGTCGACTCGGCGGCCCGGCGATCGAAGTCCCGGGCGTGGCGCCGCGACCAGGCGAGGACGACCTGGCCTGTGCGTCGGTAGTCGCAGTCGATGGCCTCGTCGGCGATCAGACGCTCGACGACGTCGAACGCCCGGTCGCCCTCACGGTGGACCCGCTCGCCAAGCTCGGGGCCGAAGCGGCGGACGAGGGCTGCACGGCCCCATTTCAGCCCTGCATGGAACATCCCGCCGTTGCGCGTGCTCGCGCCCCAGCCCAGCCGCTCGGCCTCCAGCAGGGTCACCCGCGCACCCGAACGGGCGAGGTAGAGGGCGCTCGTGAGCCCGGTGTACCCGCCACCGACGACGAGCACGTCGGCGGTCGCCGGCAGGGGCGGGTCGACGTACGAGGTCAAGGCGGGCATCGTCGCCTGCCAGAAGGAGCCGCGCTCGTATGACGGCTGGGCGTCCCGTCCACCGGACGCCGCCCGGCGTCGACGCATCAGGCCTCGACCTCGGGCGCCACCCGTCCGCGGCCCGAGCGCCAGCTCAGGGCGAGGCTGAGGAGGATCGCGGTCAGAGTGAGCGCCAGCATCACCGTCGAGATGGCGTTGACGACCGGGGTCACGCCGAACCGGATCATCGAGAACACCCGCATGGGCAGGGTCGTCGATCCTGCACCCGAGAGGAAGGTCGAGAGGACGACGTCGTCCATCGAGAAGGTGAAGCTCAGCAGGGCTCCCGCGAGGATGGCCGGTGCCAGCTGGGGGAGCGTGACGCCGGTGAAGGTCCGCCAGGGGGTGGCGAAGAGATCGGCCGACGCCTCGACCAGCGTCCGGTCCATGCCGGCCATCCGGGCGCGGACGATGAGGATGACGATCGACAGGTTGTACAGGACGTGCCCGGCGACGATCGTCGGGATCCCGAACCCGATGCGGAGGCCCAGCCCGCGGAGGGCCCCGAACGCGCCGTTGAGGAACAGCAGCGAGGCGAGGGCGATGACGACCTCCGGCACGATGAGGCTCGTGTACACGAGCGCGTCGAAGCCCAGCCGGAGGCTGCGCGGTGCGCGTCCGATCGCGAGAGCCGCGAGCGTGCCCAGCACCGTCGCCAGGACCGCGTTGGCGGCGGCCACGATCAGGCTCGTCTGCAGCGGGCCCATGACCTGGGGATCGGCCCATGCTGCCGCGTACCACTGGGTCGAGAACCCTCCCCAGACGAGCACCAGGCGCGACGCGTTGAACGAGTAGACGACGACGATGGCGATCGGCACGTAGAGGAAGAGATAGACCAGGGCGCCGTGCGCGCGGAGCAGGCCCTCGACCGGACGGAGGGTTCGCCGCCGGCGTCCCGACGCCGCTCGCACGGCGATCGTCTGCCCGGCGGCGGT
>JAPVSP010000053.1:0-8601 GCA_047519685.1 Chloroflexota bacterium | reverse complement strand
GGGCGCTCGGCGGGATCGGCCCGGATGTCATGGCCGCGGGGCTGTCCAGGATCCTGCCGGGCGTCACCGTCAAGCCGTGACCCCGGCCACCTCCGGGTTGCGAGACCGGGGCGTCGGCGGGCCGCAGGAGGTGGTGGCCGCCGCCGATGTCATCGTCGACGGCACTCGCGCCGCGGCTCGGCGGCTGGTGACCCTGGCCGGCGCGCTCGAACGAGAGGCGTGAGCGCGGCTCGCCGCGCGGCGGATCCTCCATCGGGCTCGACCCGGGCCGTCAGCTGCCGGGATGCCCGGACGACCGAGCCAGCGTCGCCGAGCCGGGCGCCCGCCGCTCAGGAGCGATGGCCGGCGCGGACGGGCGCAGGCGATGCCGGAAGCGCCCGCCCTTCGCGCGATTTCCGCAGACGGCCATCTCGCACCACAGGCGACTCCCGTTGCGCGAGCGGTCGACGAAGACGAAGCGGCAGAGCTGGTTGCCGCAGATCCGCAGGCGGTCGCGCTGGGCCGTCAGGGCCACGAGCGCGGGCAGCAGCTCCATCAGCAGGCCCGGCCAGCCCGGAGCGTCCGCCCGCATCTCGCCGTCCGCGGCCAGGCGGTAGCGCGCCACCGCGAACAGGTCGGCGAGCGCCGGATCGGCGGCCCCCGGGCCATCGCCCAGCAGCCCACGCGCGGCCTCGCGGACCCTGCGCAGCGCCTGCAGCGCGTCGATCTCGATGGGGCGCTCCGGGACGGGCACGTCGTGCGTCGCGAGGAAGCGACCCGCGTCGACCGGGTCGGCCAGGTGATCGTGGTCCGGCCCATCGAGCTGGACGCGCGCTCCACGGTGCCCGCCCGGTCCGTGGCGCGTGTTGGCCACGACCAGCAGATCGTCCAGTCGATCCCGCTTCCTAACCATCGCTATCCATATTGACAGGTTATGAGAGCCCGTCTACGGTTCACCGCCATGTGGGCGTTCCGCTCCCGATCGGCCCCTGCCGCTCGCGCCGTGCTGCTCACCTGCGCCACGTGCCTGGTCGTCGCCTGCGGAGCGGGGGCGACCCCGTCGCCGGGTCTCGGTACCGATTGGGGCATCGCCGTCGTGGAGCAGCCGACCGGGGTCGGCGCACAGCCCAGCGGAGCCGATATCGGGGTCTACTGCTCGCCCTGCCATTCGTCCGAGAGCACGCATCTCCTGGCGCTCACCCCCGGCGGACCGGGGCTCGTGGCGGTGGGCTTCGTCTTCCCCGGGACGTATGCCGCGGCCTGGACCTCCGCCGACGGCCGCGACTGGCAGCGCGTCGCGGGCTTCCCGGCCCCCGAGCTCTCGAGCGCCCGGGCGGTGGCCACGGGTCCACATGCCGTCGTCGCGGTGGGCACCGTTCGGGCGACCGGAGCGGGCTGGTGGTCGACGGACGGCCGCGCCTGGCAGGCGGCCCAGCTCGCGCCCCCCGAGGGCGTCGCGGCGACCGAGCTCGACGCCGTGGCGGCGCTCGGCGATGGTTTCGTGGCGGGTGGCTCCCAGGTGCGGATCGACGGCTCGGCCTCGGCGGCGCTCTGGTCCTCGCCGGACGGGCGCGCCTGGGCGGCCGAGCCGATCGCGCCCGGCGCGGCGGGCGCCGGGATCCACGCGCTCGCGAGCGGCCCGTCCGGCCTGGTCGCCGTCGGCTGGGCGAGCATCGGAGCGACCACCCGCGCGACCGCCTGGCGATCCGCCGACGGCCGCGCCTGGACGGCGGCGACGGTCGCGGGCGCCGACGGCGCGAAGATCGAGGCCGTCATCGCGACCGACTCGGGGTGGCTCGCGGTCGGTAGCCGGGACGACCAGCGCGAGGCGGCGACCTGGACATCCCGCGACGGCCTGCTCTGGACCGCCGCCCCGAGCGGCGACGGTCTTCGCAACCACGGCGGCCGCGTTCAGATGCTCGGCGTGACGGCGGATGGGCCCGGCTTCGTCGCCGTCGGCGACAAGGACAGCGTCGGCAACGGCGATGCCACGACCTGGACCTCGCCCGACGGGGTGACCTGGCTGCCGGGGCCCGACCTCCCGTCCTTCAGCGGCGGCGGCATGGCGGCCGTGGCCGCGCTTGGCGGGAGGGTCGTCGCGGTCGGCTCCGTCGGCTGGCCCGACGACCACATCGCGAGGGTCTGGCTGAGCCCGCCGCCCGGGAGCTGACCGGACCGCCTAGCGGATCGCGGTCCCCCCGAGCGCCGCGATCGCCTGCGCCGCCGCATGCGCCGCGTCGAGGACGGGGAGCGGCCAGTTCGGCAGCACGCCCAGGACGATCGTCATGACCGTCGCGGCGACCAGGCCGCCGCGGACCATCAGCCCGTGCGGCGACGGCCCCGCCTCGGTGGCGGGCTCGCGCATGAACATGTAGACGACGACGCGGAGGTAGTAGAAGGCCGCGGCCGCGGCGTTGAGCACCGCGATGACGGCCAGGACGGTCAGCCAGCCGCCGGCCTGGACGGCCGAGAGGATGACCAGCGCCTTGGCGAAGAAGCCGGCGGTCGGCGGGATGCCCGTGAGCGACAGCAGGAACAGGGTCATCAGGATCGCCATGACGGGCTCGCGCCGAGCCAGGCCGGCGAACGTGTCGAGCCCCGAGGTCACCCCCTGCCGCTTCTGGAGGGCGGCGACGACGGCGAACGCGCCGAGGTTCATGAACGCGTAGGCCGCGCCATAGTAGATGAGGCCCTGCAGGCCCTCGATCCGCCCGCCGGCATAGGCTGCCAGGCCGACCAGCATGTAGCCGGTGTGGGCGATCGACGAGTAGGCGAGCATCCGCTTCACGTTGCCCTGCGTGAGCGCCACGAGGTTGCCGAGCGTCATCGTCAGCGCCGCCAGGACGATGATGACGTCGATCCACTGGTGGCTGAGCGGGCCGAGCGCGGCGACGAACAGCCGCAGGATGATCGCGAAGGCGCCGACCTTGGGGCCGACCGACAGGTAGCCGGTCACCGGCGTCGGGGAGCCCTGGTACGCGTCCGGCGTCCAGTAGTGGAACGGCACGGCGGCGATCTTGAATGCCACGCCGGTCGTCATCAGCGCCAGGCCGAGGGCCAGCCCGGGCGCCATCGGACCGCCCGAGATCACCCGGTGGAGCGCGTCCGCCACCCCGGCCGAGCGGGTCGTCCCGGTCAGGCCCCAGACGAACGTCAGGCCGAACAGGAAGATCGCCGAGCTGAAGGAGCCGAGCAGGAAGTACTTGATCGCGCCCTCGGTCGACAGCGCATCGCGCTTGGCGAAGCCGGCCAGCAGATAGCCCGGCAGGACCATCAGCTCGAGCCCGAGGAAGAGCACGACCAGGTCGCTCGCGCCGGCGATGAGCATCGCGCCGCTCATCGCGAACAGGAGGACCGCGGCGTACTCGGCGATCGGCAGGTCTCGCGGCCCGAGGTAGTCCGGCCCGAACAGCACGGTCATCGCGATGATCGCCACGAACAGCAGGTCGAGGAACGTCGTCAGTGCGTCGACCGTGTATGCGCCCCCGAACGCCGTCGCGGGCGTCTGCCCGACCAGCGCGACGAAGAGGGCCACCGCCGCCAGACCGGCGAACGCGGCGAGGAGGGACGGGACGGGGCGGCCGGGGGTGACGAAGTCGACCGCCAGCACGGCCACGGCCGAAAGGACGGCGACGACGAGCGGGGCGATGGTGACGATGTCGGCCCAGGCCATGGTCGGTGGCTGCGCTCCCTACCGGAACAGGGCGAGGAGGTGGATGGGCGCGCCGGAGGCGACGCTCTGCAGGACGCTGTCGACGGATCCGCGCACCAGGTCGAGCACCAGCCCCGGGAACAGGCCGAACACGACGACGAGGGTCCCAAGCGGGGCCAGCGTCAGGATCTCGGTCGGCTTCATGTCGACGAGGTGGTGTCCCAGTCCACGCATGAAGTCCGACAGGTCGCCGAAGAACATCCGCTGGAACATCCAGAGCAGGTAGCCGGCGGCGAGGATCATGACCAGCGCGGCGACGCCGGCGACCCACGGCGAATAGGCGAACGAGCCGGCGAGCACCAGGAACTCGCCCACGAAGCCGGACAGGCCGGGCAGCCCGCCCGACGCGAAGACGAAGAAGCCGAAGACCGCGGCGTACACGGGGAGCGGCCCACCGAGGCCGCCCATCTTCGCGATCGTCCGGTCGTGGGTCCGCTCGTAGATGACCCCGACGAGGAGGAACAGGGCGCCGGTGATCAGGCCGTGGTTGACCATCTGGAGGATCGCCCCCTGCATGGCCTGCGCCTGGAAGACGAAGATGCCCAGCGTCACGAACCCCATGTGGCTGACCGACGAGTAGGCGACGAGCTTCTTGAGGTCGGGCTGGACGAGGGCGACGATCGCGCCGTAGATGATCGCGATGAGCGAGAGGACGATGATCGCCGGCGCGAACGTCTGCGCGGCGTCCGGGAAGAGCGGCAGCGCGAAGCGCAGGAAGCCGTACCCGCCGAGCTTCAGCAGGATGCCGGCGAGGATGACCGAGCCCGCGGTGGGCGCCTCGACGTGCGCGTCCGGCAGCCAGGTGTGGAACGGGAACATCGGCACCTTGATCGCGAACGCCAGGAAGAACGCGACGAACGCGAGGAGCTGGAGCTCCTTGGAGAAGCCGCCGGTCGTGGCGAACGCCCGCAGCGTCTCGAAGTCGAAGGCGCCGGCCCAGCTCCCGCCGTTGGCGGCCTGGAACGCGTAGGCCGTGGCCAGGATCGCCACGAGCATCAGCAGGGAGCCGACGAGCGTGTACAGGACGAACTTGATCGTCGCGTAGATCCGGTTCTTGCCGCCCCAGATCCCGATGATCAGGTACATCGGGACCAGGACGACCTCCCAGAACACGTAGAACAGGAACAGGTCGAGCGCGACGAAGACGCCGATCATCCCGACCTCCAGGACGAGGAAGGAGACCATGTACTCCTTCACCCGGGTCTGGATCGGCCCGAAGCTGGCCAGGATGCTGACCCAGGTGAGCGTCGTCGTCAGCACGACGAGCGCGACGGACAGGCCGTCGACGCCGAGCTTGTACTGGACCCCGAAGGCAGGGATCCAGTCGAGCTTCTCCACGAAGTAGAACCCTGGATGGCCGATCGGATAGCCGACCAGCATGATCAGGGACACGACCCAGGTCAGGAGGGCCGTGCCGAGGGCCACCGCGCGGATCCCGTTCGCCGCTCCGCGGGGCATGAGGGCGATGACCACGGCGCCCACGAGCGGCAGGAACGTGATGGCGGAGAGGATCGGCAGGGCGGTCACATCGAGCGGCATGGCTAGCGACCCGCGATCAGGAGGTACGAGCCAGCCATGACCAGCAGCCCGATGGCGATGCCGAGCGCGTAGTTCTGGACCCGCCCGGTCTGGATCCGCCGGAGTCCGCGGCCGCCCCCGGTCACGAGGGTCCCGATCCCGTTGACCGTCCCGTCGACCACGGTCCGGTCGAACCACCAGCAGGCCGCGGCGACGCGCCCGCCGATGACCATGAACAGCAGGTGGTTGAGGTCGTCGAACCACCACTTGTTCAGCGAGGCGCGATACAGGAAGCGGGTCGCCGCGGTCGCGCTCGATAGCGCGGCCACTCGCTCTGGCTCCGGCTCGTGCCGGAGCACCCACCAGCGGACGCCGAACAGGCGCCAGGCGGCGACGGTCCCGATCGCGGCGACGGTGACGCTGATCAGGATGAGGACGCCGTCGATCCCCAGGAGCTCGAAGCGACCGCCGGCGTGACCGAGCAGCTCCTCGGCGCCGGAGAAGACCGGCTCGAGCCAGCGGGCGATCGTGCTGTCGCCGAACGGCAGCCCGATGGCCATGCCCAGCAGCGCCGACGGGATGGCCAGCAGGACGAGCGGCACGACCATGACCGGCGGCGACTCGTGGATCCGGTCCCAGATCTCCCGCGGCCCGCGGAAGCTGCCCCAGAAGGTCATGCCCATGAGCCGGAACATGTAGAACGCGGTCATCAGGGCGACGACGACCCCGACGATCCAGACCCAGTAGAAGCCGAACCTGAAGGCCTCGCCCAGGATCTCGTCCTTGCTGAAGAACCCGGCGAGCGGCGGGATGCCCGCGATGGCCAGCGAGCCCACCAGCATCGTCCGGTACGTCCACGGGATCTTCGGGGCCAGCCCACCCATGTTCCGCATGTCCTGCTCGTCGTGGACGGCGTGGATGACCGACCCCGAGTCGAGGAACAGCAGGCCCTTGAAGAAGCCGTGCGCCATCAGGTGGAAGATGGCGGCGGTGAAGGCCCCCACCCCCAGCGAGGCGAACATGTAGCCGAGCTGCGAGAGCGTGGAGTAGGCGAGCACCCGCTTGATGTCGGTCTGGGTGAAGGCGATCGACGCGGCCAGGATCGCGGTGAAGATGCCGATCGCCGCAACGACGACCATGACCGCGGGGGCCTCGGCGAAGATCGGGTTGGCCCGGGCGACGAGGTAGACGCCCGCGTTGACCATCGTCGCGGCGTGGATGAGGGCCGAGACCGGGGTCGGGCCCTCCATCGCGTCCGGCAGCCAGACGTGGAGCGGGAACTGCGCGCTCTTGCCGACCGCGCCGCAGAACAACAGGAGGGCGATGACCCCGACGGGGATCGTCAGCGCGTCCGGCCGGGCGGTGATCGTCGCGATCGACGACCGGATGTCGAGCGTCCCCGTCGAGACCCAGATGGCCATGATGCCGAGCGCGAACCCGACGTCGCCCACCCGGTTGACGATGAACGCCTTCTTGGCCGCGAGGGCGGCGCTCCGCCGCCGGTACCAGAAGCCGATGAGGAGGTAGCTCGAGAGGCCGACCAGCTCCCAGGCGACGAAGACGACGAGCCAGCTGTCGGCGAGCACCAGCAGCAGCATCGAGAACATGAACAGGTTGAGGTAGGCGAAGAACCGCCAGTAGCCCGGGTCGTGGCCCATGTAGCCGATGCTGTAGACGTGGACGAGCATGCCGATCGTCGTCACGACGATGAGCAGGCAGGCCGTCAGGTCGTCGACGAAGAAGCCGGCGTTGACCGTGAACACGCGGCCCGTCACGTCCTGGCCGCCCGGGATCCACTGGTAGAGCGTCAGGCCGTAGCCGTGATCGCCGAACGGCGCCCCGCCCGTCAGCGCGGTCGCCACGACGACCATGGCGATGAGCCAGGAGACGACGACCAGCCCGACCGGCACCCAGTGGGCCTGCCTGCCCAGCCGCCGCCCGACGGCGGCCGTGAAGACGAAGCCCAGGAGCGGCAGGATGGCGATCAGCGGGATCAGGACGTCGAAGCTCATCGCGCGCGGCTCACTGGCGCATCGAGTCGTACTCGTCGACGAGCGGCGTGCGGCGGTTGCGGAAGATCGCGATGACGATCGCGAGCCCCACGGTGGCCTCGGCCGCGGCCACCGCCATCACGACCAGGGCGATGACCGATGCGTCGGCCGGGCTCGGCCGGCCGGCCGCATCCCTGAAGGCCCCGAAGGCGCCGAACGCGATGATCGCCAGGTTCACGGCGTTGAGCATCAGCTCGACCGACATCAGCATGCTGATGGCGTTCCGTCGGGCGAGGAAGCCGAACGTCCCGATCGAGAAGAGGGTCCCCGAGAGGACGAGGTACGCGTCGAGGGTGTGGCTCACGACCGTTCGCCCTCCCGGCGGGCGAGGAACACGCCGCCGACGACGGCGGCGAGCAGGAGGACGCTGACCACCTCGAAGGGCAGGACGTACTGGTCGAACAGCAGCCGGGCCACGGCGTCCGTCGCGGTCCGCAGCTGCGTCGTGACGGCGCCCCAGTCCGTCGCCGACACGGCGAGGGCGATGACGATCGCCAGGATGACCGCGGCGATCCCGGCGGGCACGGCCTGCGTCTGGAACACGAGCCGGACCGGCGCGGCCTTCGTCTGGGTCAGCATGATCGCGAACAGGATGAGGACGCTGATCGCGCCGATGTAGATGAGGACCTGGGCCGCCGCGACGAGCGGGGCGCCGAGCATGACGTAGAGCCCGGCGAGAGCGCCGAAGCAGACGATCATCGCCAGGCCGCAGCGGATGATGTCCCGCATCGTCACCACGAGCAGGCCCGCCCCGATCAGCACGGCGGCGAAGATCAAGAACAGGACGTCGTCCCACGGGATCCCGACGATCGGGACGGCCTCCGGTATCGGCACCTCGCTCCTCTCGCTCCATCGGCACCCGCCCGGCCGGTCCGACCGGCCGGGCGGGTGCCCATCGTCGCCTGGTCAGCCGCCCTCGGCGCGTGTCGCCCCGTGACCGTGGCCCGACCCGTTCCCGCCGTCCCGGCGTCCGTCGCCCCGGGCCCCGACCGAAGCCGGGAGGACAGGCAGGAGCCGGTCGGGGCCCGGGATCCGGCCCTCGGCGAGCGCGCGGACGGCCCAGTCGCGCTCACGCCGCACGTAGGTCACCTCCGTCTCGCGATCCACGGCCGCGATCGCGATCAGGTCGATCGTCGGCTCGGCGCGGCTGGTGTGGGCCAGCTCGAAGTCCGCTCCGTCGCGCAGCGCGTCGTAGGGGCAGGCGTCGACGCAGATGCCGCACAGGATGCAGCGGCTCTCGTCGACCTCGTACTTCTCGAGGATGCGGGGCTTCGGCATGAGCGCGCCGGTCGGGCAGGTCTCGGCACATCGGCCGCACGACACGCAGGGTGTGTCGTTGAG
>JAPVSP010000052.1:0-8069 GCA_047519685.1 Chloroflexota bacterium | reverse complement strand
GGCTCATGGAGGGCGAGACCGCCAAGCTCGTCCACATGGAGGAGCGGCTCCACGCGCGCGTCGTCGGCCAGGACGAGGCCATCCAGGCGGTCTCCGATGCCGTCCGGCGGGCGCGGGCCGGGCTGAAGGACCCGCGGCGACCGATCGGCTCGTTCATGTTCCTGGGCCCGACCGGGGTCGGCAAGACCGAGCTCGCCCGCGCGCTCGCCGAGTTCCTCTTCGACGACGACTCGGCCATGGTGCGCATCGACATGAGCGAGTACATGGAGAGGTTCTCCGTGTCCCGCCTCGTCGGCGCGCCACCCGGCTACGTGGGGTACGAGGAGGGAGGCCAGCTGACCGAGGCGGTCCGGCGGCGCCCGTACCAGGTCGTCCTGCTCGACGAGATCGAGAAGGCGCACCCCGACGTGTTCAACGTCCTGCTCCAGGTCCTCGACGACGGGCGCCTGACCGATGGCCAGGGCCGGACGGTCGACTTCCGGAACACGGTCGTCATCATGACCAGCAACGTCGGCAGCCAGTTCATCCAGGGCTTCGTCGCCCGCGGGGACGGGAGGGAGGACCTGGCCGCCTACGAGGCGATGAAGCGGCAGATCACCGAGTCGCTGCGGCTGCAGTTCCGGCCGGAGTTCCTCAACCGGATCGACGAGATCATCGTCTTCCATTCGCTGAGCGACGCGGACCTCGCGGCGATCGTCGATCTCCTGCTCGCCGACCTCCAGCGCCGGCTGGCCGGCCACGACCTCACCCTCGAGCTGACGCCAGCGGCCAGGGCGCTCATCCTCCGTGAGGGCACCGACCCGGCCTTCGGGGCTCGCCCGCTCAAGCGGACGATCCAGCGGCTGGTCGAGAACCCGTTCGCCCGGGCCCTGGTGGCCGGTGAGTTCAAGCCGGGCGACGTGGTGACCGCGGACGCCGACGTCATCGGCGGGACGCTCGTGTTCCGGACCGGATCGGCGACCGTCGTGGCCGAGGTCGGCGACCGGCGCGACGCGCGAACGCCGAGCGCAGGGCCCGAGGCCGCGCGATCGGCGGCCGGGAGCCGGCGACGCTCCCCGCTCGACCTGCCGCCGACCGGCGACGAGGGCGACGGCGGCGGGCTGCTGAACTGACGGGTCGCAGCGCGGCCTCGAGGGACCGCCTCACGTCCCGGGGGCAGCGGCCCGGGCGCGACGGGGCCATCATGGCCGCCATGCGCTACGACGATGTGGCCGGGCGGCTGGCGACGATCCCGTCGAGGTTGCCGCCGGCTCCGCCGGCCCTGCTGCCGGTCCGGACGGACACCGGCGAGCTCCGGCCGCGCGCGACCTTCGACCCGGCGCGCGTCCGCCCGGCCGCCGTGCTCGCGCTCCTGGTCCCCGGCGTCGAAGGCGACGCCCGTGTCGTCCTGACGGAACGGGTCGACCGCGGCGGGGCGCACTCGGGCGAGGTCAGCTTCCCGGGCGGCTCGGTGGAGCCGGGCGACGCCGACATCGTGGCGACGGCGCTCCGGGAGGCGGCCGAGGAGGTCGGCCTGGATGCTGGCGCCGCGGGGGTGCGGGTGGTCGGCACCCTGGAGCCATTCTGGATCCCCGTGTCCGACTACCACGTGACACCGGTCGTGGCGCTCGCTGAGCGCCGGCCAGCGTACGTCGCCCAGCCGACCGAGGTGGCGCGGATCCTCGAGGCCCCGCTCACCGCGTTCCTGCCGGGGGCGCCGATCGTCATGGTCGAGCGCGAGCTGCGCGGCTGGCGTCTCCGGTACGGCGCCTACCCCATCGAGGACCTGCTGGTCTGGGGAGCGACGGCGCGGGTCCTCGGACAGCTCGGGGCACTGCTCGCCGGCTGACGACACCCGGCGGGCCCGGGGGCGCGCCCGCGGTCGTCGGCGGGAGTCAGGCGGGCTCCCCTTCCGAGGGATCGTACGTGCCGGCCGGGCGCCCCGGGTCCGGCCGCAGTCCGCCCTCACCCCGCTCCGGCGCGCCGGCATCCTCGGGAGGCAGCCTGATGGCGCGACCCTCGAGCAGCCGGGCGACATGGCTGTCACCGAGCGAGGCGAACTCCACGACGATCGCGCGCATCGCCGCGAGCTCCGTCCACGCTCCATGGACGACGCCGGCCGGCCAGCTCACAGCGTCGCCGGCGGCGACGCGCGACGAGTCCTCGCCGACCTGCACCCAGCCGCCACCCTCGATGACGACGAACCAGGCGGCGTTCGGGTTGGAATGCGGCTCGATCCGCCCACCGCGGGCGAAGGCGAGCTCGGCGATCACCCCGCGCTCATCGCTGTGGATGAGCTGCCCGGCCACCCCGACGGTCCCGGGCGGGCCCTCGGGTCGCCGATGGCCGACGCCGAAGCGGCGGATCTCGATCGGCACCGGGGCGGACCGAACGCCTCAGCGACGCCGGCGGCGGCGGGCGGTCTTCGGGCGGATCGTCGTCTCCGGGCGCGAGAAGCGCTGGCGGCTGAAGTAGCGCTGCTTGGCCAGCTTCTGCTCGTAGGCCGAGAGCGTCGGCGGGAACCGGACGAAGCGCACCCAGGCGAGGACCCCGAGCCCGATCGCCTCGCCGCCGATGACCATGAAGAAGTCGAACACGAAGACCGAGCAGATCAGCAGCCAGGAGAAGGTGATGAGGCCCGACCAGAACAGCCACTCGTAGAGCTCGAGATACGGCGGGTGGTGCCGCAGCTGGCGGGTCCGGACCAGGTAGAGCACGGTCAGCGCGACCAGCAGGACGAGGGCCGCGACCCACGTCGGATAGAACAGGTCGTGGAAGTTCTGGCTGTTGAACGAGAGGAAGAGGTACTCCCAGGGCGCCAGCTTCACGTCGGTTCGATCCTCGCTCGAGCCCGGGCGCGTCGGAGGGGCGCTGGCGGATGCGGCAGGGCCCGCCGGGCGGTCGCGCGGTCCGGGGCGTCGGTCGAGTATGCCATGGTCGCGCGCTATACTCGACCCCCGGGTGCGCGCGGACCGCTGGCCCTCCGGCCATTTCCCCAAGCCGGACCGATCCGTGGCCGAGGCCCGTGCCATCACCCCCAGGGAGGGAGGACACCCGGCTTGCGAGCCTTGTTCTCGGTGGCCGACCGCACCGGTCTCGCAGCATTCGCCCGAGCGCTGCTCGAGCTCGGGGTCGAGATCTACGCGACGGACGGCACCCGCGAGCATCTCGCCGCAGAGGGGATCGAGGTCTCGTCGGTCTCCGACCTCACGAACGTCCCACCGCTCGTCGGGGGGCAGGTCAAGACCTTCCACCCGGCGGTCTATGCCGGGATCCTCGCTCGTCGCGATCGCCCCGAGCAGCTCGCCGAGCTCACCGAGCAGGGCCTCGCGCCGATCGATCTCGTCGTCGTCAACGTGAAGGCCTTCGCCCCCGCCGTGGGCGCCCGCCTCATCGGTCTCGAGGAGGCGATCGAGATGATCGACGTCGGCGGAGCCGCCCTTCTCGGCGCGGCGGCACGCAACGCCGCCGGGGTGACCGCCGTCGCCGACCCGGCGCACTACGAGGCGCTGGTCGGTGAGATCCGCGAGTTCGGTGGGGTCTCGGCCGAGACCCGGGCCAGGCTCGCCGCCGAGGCCTTCGGGACCGTGGCCGCCTACCACGCGGAGATCGCCGCCTACCTCAACCAGATCTCGGGCAACCTGTTCCCGTCGCGCCTGGCGATGGTGCTCGAGAAGGTCGAGGACCTCCGGTACGGGGAGAACCCGCATCAGCGGGCCGCGTTCTACCGCGAGACCACCCACCGGAGCGGCACGCTGGCCGACTCGACGCAGCTCCAGGGCGACCCGCCGTCGTTCAACAACCTGCTCGACATCGACGAGGCCTACCGGGTGGCCCACGACTTCACGGCGCCGACGGTCTCCATCGTCAAGCAGACCGACCCGGTCGGCCTCGGCTCGGCGGACGATCCAGTCGAGGCGTACCGCAAGGCGCTCGAGACCGACCCGGTGGCGGCGTTCGGCGGCATCGTCGGGGTCAACCGGACGGTCGACGAGGCGCTGGCCCGTGAGATCCTCGCCAACTCCTATGAGGCGCTCGTCGCGCCGGACTACACGGAGGCGGCCCTGGCCGTCCTTCGCGAGCGCGCCAGCCTCGAGCTGCTGGCCGTCCCCGGCGACCCCACCGAGGGGATGCGCGACTACGGGATCGCCAAGCTCGACTTCAAGCGGATCGCCGGCGGGTTGCTCGTGGAGACGCTCGACGCGGTCGCGCTCGACAAGAGCCACCTCCAGGTCGTCACCAGGCGCCGGCCGACGCTCGAGGAGCTGACCGACCTGCTGTTCGCCTGGCGCGCCGTCCGCCACGTCCGGTCGAATGCGATCGTCCTGGCCAAGAACGCGGCGACGATCGGCATCGGGGCCGCGCAGGCCAGCCGCCAGACCGCCGTGGAGATCGCGCTCCGGAAGGCCGGCGACCGGGCGAAGCTCGCGGTCATGGCCAGCGACGCCTACTTCCCGTTCCCGGACGGGATCGCCCTCGCGGCGCTCGCGGGGGTCACCGCGATCATCCAGCCGGGTGGCTCCATCCGCGACGAGATGGCCGTCGAGGTCGCCGACCGGCACCACCTCGCGATGGTCTTCACCGGGCGACGCCACTTCCGCCACTAGGCCGAACCGGGGTACGCTTCCCCCGCGTCCCCGCCACACCCGGATCGCCCCCCTTCGCCCAGCCTGGATCGAGTCGAGGCGTGCCGCAGCCGGCCGGACGCCCGACCGCGACGCAACGAGGAGGCCTCGATGGAGCAGCTGCTCGCCCTCGAGATGGTGCGCGTGACCGAGGCGGCCGCCATCGCCTCGGCCCGGATGATGGGTCGGGGCGACCGCCACGAGGCCGACCGGGTCGCGGTCGAGGCGATGCGTCGGACGATGGACGACGTCGACATCGCCGGGACGATCGTCATCGGCGAAGGCGAGCGCGACGAGGCCCCGATGCTCTACATCGGCGAGCGGGTCGGACGCCTGACCGAGGAGGACGACGGTCCACTCATCGACATCGCGGTCGACCCGCTCGAGGGCACGAACCTCGTCGCGACCGGGCAGGCGAACGCGATCACGGTGCTGGCCGCCTCCGAACGGGGCGGGCTGCTCCACGCCCCGGACACGTACCTCGAGAAGCTGTGCGTCGGGCCGGTCGCGGCCGGCCACGTCGACATCTCGCTCCCCCCCGCCGAGAACTGCCGGCGGATCGCCGAGGCGCTCGGCCGCCGGATCGGCGACATCACGATCATCATCCTCGAGCGACCCCGTCACGAACAGCTCATCGCCGAGGTCCGGTCGGCCGGCGCGCGGATCAAGCTCATCAGCGACGGCGACCTGTCGGCCGCGATCAGCTGCGCGGTCTCGGGCACCGGCGTCCACGGCGTCATGGGCATCGGCGGGGCACCCGAGGGCGTGCTCACGGCCGCCGCGCTGCGCTGCCTGGGCGGCGAGATCCAGGCCCGGTTCCGGTTCCGGAACGACGACGAACGCGAGCGTGCCCGGCGGATGGGGATCACCGACGAGTCGCACGTCTACACGACCGAGGAGCTCGCGTCGGGCGAGAACATCGTGTTCGCCGCGACGGGCGTCACCGAGGGCGACCTGCTCGAGGGCGTGCGCTTCTTCGGCGGCGGTGCCCGGACGCACTCGCTGATCATGGCCTACCGGACCAAGACGGTCCGCTTCGTCGACACGGTCCACATGTTCGACCGCGACCGGCCGCCCGCGGTCCGGCTCTAGCGAGCCGAGGCCCGACACCGCTCGGGGAGCGGCCAGGGCTCAGCGCTCCAGCGCCTCCCAGCGTCGGAGCCCCGGGTCCCATCGCCCGACGGCTCGGGCGGCCAGGGCGCCCTCGAGCCGTTGCCGGCGCGAACGCGCCGTGGCGACGGTCTCGCCCCAGCCCGGCGGGACGAGCCCGGGCGCCAGGTCGGCGAGCGGAGCGAGCACGAACAGTCGCTCGTGCGCCGCGGGATGGGGCACCTCGAGGATCCGGGAACCCGGCGTCGCCGCCTTCAGCGGGTCGAGGGGATGGCCGACCGGCGGCCGCTCGACGGCGAGCCGCGCCCGGCCGAACAGGAGCAGATCGAGGTCCAGCTCGCGTGGCCCCCAGCGCTCACCCGCCCGGCGCCCGAACGCGCGCTCGATGTGCTTGAGCGCGACGAGCAGGGCGAGCGCGCCCGTCGCCGGGTCCGGCCCGGCCGGGGCGTCGAGGGCGACGACCGCGTTGCGGAACTCCGGCTGATCGGCGACACCGACCGGGATCGTCTCGTAGAGCCGAGAGACCCCGCGGAGCCGGACCCCCGGCAGCGCCGCGAGCGCGTGGACGGCGGCGGCCAGCACGGCGGCCGGATCGCCCAGGTTGGCCCCCAGGCCGACGTAGCAGCGCGCCCGCCTCACGGCCGGTCCGGCGGGCGCACCAGGTCGAGCCGGATGAGGAGCGGCAGGCCGAACGGCCAGCGGTAGGGCACCAGGCCGCCATCGCGGAATGCGCTCGCCGCGAGGGCCTCGGCCGCGCTCGGCCCGGCGGTCTCGAACCGGGTCCATGCGGGGTGGACGTCGACGATCAGGGCGCGCCCACCGGGGCGCAGGACCCGATGGATCTCGTCGAGTCCGCGGACCGGCTCCGGCCAGTGATGGAGCGAGAACGTGCTGACGGCGAGGTCGGCGCTCGCGGAAGCGAGCGGGAGTGTCGCGACGTCACCAACGACGAACCGGACCCGGCTGGCCACGCCCTCGCGCTCGGCGCGCGCGGTCGCCAGCGCGACCATGGCCGGATCGATGTCGACGCCGACGACGTCGACCGCCGTCCCCCGCCGGGCGATCGCCGCTGCGAGGTGCCCGGGTCCGGGCCCGATCTCCACGACCGTGCCCGACGGGCAGACGCCCACGACGTCGTCCGCGATGCGCCCGTAGAGGCCGCCGAAGAGCGGACCGGCAAGCAGGTCGTAGGGCCGGGCCGAGGGCGCCGAGTAGCGCCGCAGGTTCGCCCTGGCCTCCCTCAGAGCGGCCCGGAGGAAAGCCAGCGCGCCGGCCGCGGCGAGCCCGGCGGCGATCGCGAAGCGCGTTCGAGGGCGCACCGTCGAAGGCTACACCGCCGCGTCCGGGCCGGCCGGTACGGGGGGTCGGGAGCGGGACGGGCGGTTCCTGGCCCGACACGGGCCGAGGTGGGGTCGGCCGTCGGCTGGATGGTCTCGCGGCCGGAATCGGCCTCGCGGCCGGATGGGGCCTCGGGCGCCGGCGCGCATGCCGGGCGGGCAATCCCGCCCTCGCTAGACTCGGCCGATGGCCCGCGTCACCGTCCTCATCCTCCACATCGAGCCGCCCGCCGGTGCCGGCCCGCTGACGGAGGCCGTCGCGGCCGCCCGCCTGGCGCTCGCCGACGTCCATCGAGGGGGCTTCCTGGCAGCCGGTGCGGACGAGGTCCGGATCGTCGCGGGACCGCCCGACGAGTCGCCGTTCGGGGCCCGCCTCCGAGCGCTCGCGGCGCCGCTCAAGGGTGGCCTGGTGCTCCTCGGCTCGGGCTCGCTGCCGCTCGCGGCGGCGGCCGACCGGGCCAGGCTCGTCGCGACCGCCGCGGCCGGTGGGGCCCGAGCACTGGCCAACAACCGGTACTCCGCGGACGTCCTGGCGATCGGCCGGGCCGACCTGCTCACGGGGCTCCCGGACCTCGACACGGATAACGCGCTGCCGCGCTGGCTCGAGGAGCGGGCCGGGGTCCCGGTGGCCGACCTCCGCGGTCGCTGGCTCCTGGCCGTCGACCTCGATGGCCCGCTCGATCTCCTGCTCGCTGCCCGGCACGGCGCCGCGCCCGCGGCTCTCAGGGATCATGGCCGCGCGATCGCCGCCGCCGCCCCGGCCGCCTCGCGTGCGATCGCCGACGTGGCCCGGGTCCTGGCCGATCGGCGGGCCGAGGTCCTCGTCGCCGGCCGGACCTCGGCCGCGACCCTCCGGTGGCTCGAGCGACGGACGGCCGCACGGATCCGCGCCCTGGTCGAGGAGCGCGGCCTCCGCGCGAGCAGCGCCCTGGCGATGGCCGACGCCCCGGAGGTCCGCCGGCCTCCCGCGTCGATCCTCGGCCTGCTCCTCG
This sequence comes from Chloroflexota bacterium, assembly GCA_047519685.1. Classification (GTDB taxonomy): domain Bacteria; phylum Chloroflexota; class Limnocylindria; order Limnocylindrales; family CSP1-4; genus JAPVSP01. Next base: position 26 of record JAPVSP010000052.1, on the reverse strand, counting down.
AGCGCGACGGGCCGGCGGCCATCGCC
>JAPVSP010000051.1:0-2119 GCA_047519685.1 Chloroflexota bacterium | reverse complement strand
GGCTCGTTGATGAGCGACCGCGCGATCGTCAACCGACGCTTCATCCCGCCCGACAGCGGCTCGACCCGGCTGTCGGCCCGGTCGGCGAGCTGGACGAAGTCGAGGAGGTCGTCCGCCCGGCGGCGCGCCTCGGACCGGGAGAGGTCGAAGTAGCGGCCGTAGATGACGAGGTTCTCGCGGACCGTGAGCTCGAGGTCGAGCGAGTCCTGCTGCGGGACGACGCCCAGGCGGGCCTTGATCCGGGCGCCATCGACCATCGGGTCCAGCCCGAGGACCCGGAGGGTGCCGGCGCTGACCGGCGACACGCACCCGATCATCCGCATCGTCGACGTCTTGCCGGCGCCGTTGGGACCGAGGAAGCCGAACGCCTCGCCGGGCGCGACGTCGAAGTCCACGGCGTCGACGGCCGTGAACGTCCCGAAGCGCTTGGTCAGGCCCCGGGCGTGGATGAGCGGCCCGCTCGGTGCGGCGGGCGAAGGTTCTGGCATCGGACGGGCCATGGTACCCGATGCGGCGCCGCGGCCGAACAGGACGCGCCGAACCGCGGGCCGGCACCCGGACGACGGGGTCCCCCGCCGGACGACGCCGGGGACCCCGGCGCGCCCTGCGCCGCCTAGACCTCCTTGTACTCGCCCTCGACGGTCTCCTCGCCGGTGCCTTCAGCGGCGCCCTCGCCGGGGCCGCCCCCATCGGTGCCTCCGGGCGGCGCGCCGGCCGCCTGGTAGGCCGCGATGGACACCTTCTGGAGCGCCGCGGCCAGCGCCGAGGCGCCGTCCCGGACCGCCGCCGTATCCGAGCCCTTCAGGGCCTCGCGCAGCGAGGTGACCTTGCCCTCGACCTCCGCGCGATCCTCGGGCTTCACCTTGTCGCCCAGGTCCGTCAGCGTGCGCTCGGCCTGATAGGTCAGCTGCTCCGCCTGGTTGCGGGTCTCGACCTCCTCGCGCCGCCGCCGGTCCTCGTCGGCATGGTCCGCGGCCTCGCGGACCATCTTGTCGACGTCGTCCTTCGACAGCATCGAGCTGGCCGTGATCCGGACCTGCTGCTCACGGCTGGTCGCCCGGTCCTTCGCCCGGACGTCGAGGATGCCGTTGGCGTCGATGTCGAACGTGACCTCGATCTGCGGGATGCCGCGGGGAGCCGGGGGGATGCCGTCGAGGATGAACCGGCCGAGCGTCTTGTTGTCCTGGGCGAAGTCTCGCTCGCCCTGGAGCACGTGGATCTCGACCTGGCTCTGGTTCTCCGAGGCAGTCGAGAAGACCTGCGACTTCGAGGTCGGGATCGTCGTGTTCCGGTCGATGAGCCGGGTCATGACTCCGCCGAGCGTCTCGATGCCGAGCGACAGCGGCGTCACGTCGAGCAGGAGGACGTCCTTCACCTCGCCGCCGAGCACGCCGGCCTGGATAGCGGCGCCGACCGCCACGACCTCGTCCGGGTTGACGCCCTTGTGCGGCTCCTTGCCCTCGAACATCGCCTTGACCGCCTCGACCACGGCGGGCATCCGGGTCATCCCGCCGACGAGGATGACCTCGTCGATGTCGCGGGCCGGGATGCCGGCGTCCTTCAGGGCAGCCTGGACCGGGGCGTTGGTCTTCTCGACGAGATCGCGGACGAGCTCCTCGAGCTTGGCCCGGCTGAGCGACACGACGAGGTGCTTGGGGCCGGTCTGGTCCGCCGTGATGTACGGCAGGTTGATCTCGGTCTGGCTCGTCGAGGAGAGCTCGATCTTGGCCTTCTCGGCGGCCTCCTTCAGGCGCTGCATGGCCTGCGGGTCCTTCGAGAGGTCGATCCCCTGGTCCCGCTTGAACTCGGCCAGGAGCCAGTCGATGACCTTCTGGTCGAAGTCGTCGCCACCGAGGTGCGTGTCGCCGTTGGTCGCCTTGACCTCGAACACGCCGTCGCCCAGCTCGAGGATGGAGATGTCGAACGTGCCGCCGCCCAGGTCGTAGACGGCGATCTTCTCGTCGTGCTTCTTGTCGAGCCCGTAGGCGAGCGACGACGCGGTCGGCTCGTTGATGATCCGCTTGACATCGAGTCCGGCGATGCGGCCGGCGTCCTTCGTCGCCTGCCGCTGGGTGTCGTCGAAGTAGGCCGGCACCGTGATGACCGCCTCGGTCACCTT
>JAPVSP010000050.1:0-10186 GCA_047519685.1 Chloroflexota bacterium | reverse complement strand
GGGCAGCTCGCCGCCGAGGTCCGCGCGGCGGTCGAGAGCGACGACCGGACGACGCTCGAGCGCGAGGTGACCGAGGACCAGCTCTCGCTCACCCGTCGTCTTCGCCAGCCGCGCACGATCGTCTCGATCGTCATCCCGCTGGTCATCCTCGTCCTGATCTTCCGGGTCCTGCTCAACGTCGACGTGGGGGAGCTGGTCGCGGCGGTCGGCGCGGCGAACCCGCTGCTGCTGCTGGTCGGGTTCGGCGTCTTCTACCTCGGGTTCCCGCTCCGCGGCCTGCGCTGGGTGATCCTGCTCAGGGGTACCGGGTTCCGCCTCTCGACCCGCGATGGGACGGAGATCCTGTTCCTCTCGTGGCTCGTCAACTGCCTGGTGCCGGCCAAGCTCGGCGACGTGTACCGGGCGTACCTCCTGAAGATCAACAGCACCGTCTCGCTCAGCCGGACGTTCGGGACCGTGTTCATCGAGCGGATCCTCGACCTCATCGCGATCGTCGTCCTCGGCCTGGCGGCCGGGTTCTGGAGCTTCCGGCGAGGCCTGCCGACCGAGATCCAGGTCGTGGGTGCGATCGGCGTCGGGGTGGTCGTCGTCCTCATCCTCCTCCTGCTCACGATGCGGAACTTCGGGCGGCGCGCCCTGGATCGGCTGCCGCTGCCGGCGCGGGTCCTGGACCTGTACGACCGCTTCGAGGAGGGGGTCTTCCTGTCGGTCGGGCGGCGCGCGCTCCCCGGCCTCGTCGTCATCACCGGCCTGGTGTGGGCGACCGAGGCGCTCCGGCTGTTCTTCGTCGTCCAGGCGCTCGGCTTCCCGACCGTCTCGCTCGGCCTGTCCGGCGCCTTCTTCGTGGCGCTCATCGGGTCGCTGCTCACCGCCGTGCCGCTCAGCCCGGCGGGCCTCGGGATCGTCGAGCTGGGCGTCGTGGGGGTGCTCGTGACGGCCTACAGCGTGTCGCTCCAGCAGGCGACGACGATCGCCCTGGTGGATCGGGCGATCAGCGTCTTCTCGATCATCGTGCTCGGCTCGATCGCCTATGTGATCTCGAGCCTGCCCCGGGGTCGCGGCCTCCGCGACCCGCTGCCCCAGGACCCCGAGCGGGCTGCTGGACGGCCGGCCGCCTGACCCGCGACTCGGCCGCCTGACGCGCGGCTCGGCCGCCTGACGCACGGCGGCCGGGCCCCCGTCGGCTGGTACCAACGGGGGATACAGCCGCCACGACCCGCCGCCGATAGTTGGCGCGAGTCGCGGGACCGGCCGCGCCCGCCACGCACGGAGCATCCGACCAGTCGGCATGACTACCCAGAACGGCCGCGCGTTCAACGAGTGGCTGCGAGCCCAGCTCAAGGCCAAGAAGATGTCGCAGCGTCAGCTGGCGCAGCAGTCGGGCGTCGACCACTCGACGATCTCGCGCCTCATCCGGGGCGACCGGATGCCGTCGCTGGGGACGGCGACGAAGCTCGCCCGCGGCCTCCGCGAGCTGCGCGACGACAACGACATGCCGGCGTACCTGCCCTTCGTCTCGTCGGGCACGACCAACCCGGCGGCGCGCGTCGAGTACGCGCTCCGCTCGGACGAGCTCCTGAGCGAGGCACAGGTCCGGCAGATCATGGAGTACTACCTCGCGGTCCGCATGCGACGGTTCGGGGCACGCCCCACCGCCGACGGATCGCTCCACCACTCGCCGCCGAACGGATCGCTCGGCGGCGCGAACGGCCCCGCTCGCTACGACCCGAGCCTGCGCCCGCTGGCGCGACCCGGGACGCGGGGGTCGGGCAGTCCGTAACCAGGCACCCTAGGGCACGACCCGGCGGCCCTCCACGTCCGGGTCTCGGGGACAGCGAACGCCGGCTTCTGGGGAGCCGGCGTTCGCATGTCCAGGCGGGGGTCCGCCGGCGCATCGACGACCGATCCTCGCTGCTGCCGCCCGGCGAGGATCACGGCCCCAGCCGGTAGAGCGACAGCTCGCGCCCGGGCGCCGCGGCGAAACGCTCCACGAGCCGGCTCGGCCGCGCGAGGGCTGCGCTCGCGGCATCCTCGGCCGGCCCGTCACAGGGCCGCCCGATCGAATCGCGGAAGAGGTCCTCGCAGACGATCACCAGCAGGCCCCCCGTCGGCAGGTCGGCCGGCCGGGCGATCACCGGCGCGCCGGCGCGGGCGAGCGGGAAGGCGTACGCATCCGGCCGCTTGAAGTCCGGAAGCTCGACCAGCGCGATCGGCGTCCCCCTCGAGACGGCCTGGATCCGCTCGGCTGCGCGCTGAGCCGCCGGCCAGCCACCGTCCGGGGAGACGGCCGGGGGCTGTGACAAGGCGTTCCAGGCCAGCAGCGCTCCGATCGCGACCGCCGCGCCGAGCCGCCCGACCACGTTCCGCTCGAAGAGCGAGGCCAGTCCCACCCCGACGATCGTGAGGACGATCGGGTCGAGGAATGCGTGGTAGTGGTCGACCGGCAGCTGCCGGACGACGGTCGACAGCCCGGGGACGCCGAGCGACAGCGCGAGCCAGCACCAGGCCAGCGTCACCCCCAGCCAGCGGAGACCGGCCCGCTCGTTCGATCGGCTGGCCCGCAGCCGCCAGGCAAGGAGGACGACGACGAGCCCCGCCGCGGCGACCGCCGCTGGCAGCGCGTCGGTGAAGAGGCCGGTCAGCGGCCAGGACAGGAGCCGCAGGGCGACGACGATGAGCCGAGCGACCGGCCCGAGCGCGGCCGCCTCGCCTCCGCCGCCGGACACGAACGAGATCAGCGAGCGGGTCTCGGCGAACCCGGTCGTCAGCTCGTTGATGACGAGCTGCCCATGTCCGACGACGAGGACGCCGACGGCCCCGACGGCCGCCAGGCGCACCCGGCGTCGTCCGGCCGGCTCGCGCGTTCGTCGGAGGTCGGCGACGAGGAGCCCGGCGAGCGGGGGCAGCAGGAGCGTCCCGAGCAGGTGCGCCTGCATCGCGATCAGGAGCCCGACCGCCGAGATGGGCCAGCCGACCGCGCGGCGCTCCGTCCAGGCCCACCAGGCCGCCGCGAGCGCGAGGGCCCCGCCGAGCGGGAGGAGCGTGGGGTTCCAGATGAACGTCGAGGCGGCGACCTCGGTCGCGGAGACCGCCATGAGCCCGCCGGCGATCGCGCCAGCGAGCGGTCCGCCGAGCATCCGGGCGAGCCACCACGTCGCCGCCACCGCTCCCAGGCCGGCCAGCACGATCGTCAGGACGACGGACGGCGGGTCGGTGCCGCTGAGCCACGCCGCCGGAGCCAGAAGGTCGTAGTACAGGGCTCCGTGGTGCAGGCCGCCGAACGAGGTCGGCGGCCCGACGAGCGGGATCGCGCCATCCCGGACGAACGACCGGACGACGAGCAGATGCGTTCCCTGGTCCTGGTCCCAGCCGCCCCGTGAGGCCAGGGAGGGCAGCCGCAGGGCTGCCGCGAGCACGAGGAGTACGGCCAGGACGAGGATGTCCGGCCAACGGGTCGCACGCGACGTGCGCTCCGCGGTCACGGGCCCCCCCGCTCGCCTCCCGGCGCGTCCGGGACGCGCTCCGGGGGTGCCACCCGCCGGCGGTCGCGGCGAAGCGAGAAGGCCTCGCGCGGGAGCGGCTCGAGCGGCCCTCCGGCCGCGATCGCCGCGGCGCGCGCCACATTCACGGCGTCGTAGCCGTGCTCCATGCCCGGCGTCTCGAGATACGTCGGGACCGCCGCCAGGGCCGGGTGGGTCAGGATGCGCCGGAGGCCCTCGACACCGATCCGCCCGCCACCGAGGTGCTCGTGCCGGTCCGCCCGGCTCCCGCACGCGACGCGCGAGTCGTTGAGGTGGAGCATGCGCAGCCGCTCGAGCCCGATCCGCGCGTCGAACGCGGCCACGAGCCGGTCGACGGCGGCGGGATCGTCCAGGCGGTAGCCCGCACCCCACAGGTGGGCCGTGTCCAGGCAGAAGCCGACCCGGGCCGGGTCCGCCCCCCGGCTCGCGATCGCCTCGAGGATCGCCGCCAGCTCCTCGATCGTCGACCCGAGTCCATCCCCGCCGCCGGCCGAGCCCTCCAGGACGAGGACGGCGGCCTCGGGGCCCGGCTCGACCTCGCACAGGACGCGGGCGACGGCGCCGGCGACGCGGTCGATGCCGGCCTCGACGCCGAGCCCCCGGTGCGAGCCGATGTGGACGTTGACGAACCGCCCCGTGAAGGTCGGGGCGACGCGCAGCTCGTGCGCGAGGAGCTCGACCGAGCGCTCCCAGAGCGCCGGATCGGGACCGGCCAGGTTCAGGAGGTACGACCCGTGGATCGCGATCGGGCCCAGGTCCAGCTCGCCGAGGCGAGCCCGCCACGCCGGCAGCTCCGCCGGAGGTGCCGCGCGCCGTCTCCAGGCGGTGGGGTTGTCGGAGAACACCTGGATCGTGTCGGCGCGGATGGCCGCCGCGCGCTCGGCCGCCCTGACCATCCCGTGGCCGAGCGGAAGATGGGCGCCGAGCCGGCGGCCGTCGGGCAGCATCCGCGCCATCCTACAGGAGCCCGAGGCGATTTGACGGCCATCTAATCGTCAGCTAGGCTCCCGAGCGCCATGGACCGCGAACTCCTCGCCACGCTCAAGGCGCTCTCCGACGCCTCCCGGCTGCGGATCGTCGGCCTGCTGAGCATGCGCCCGTATGCCGTCGAGGAGCTCGCCGCCGCGCTCCACCTCTCGTCGCCGACCGTCGCCCACCATCTCAAGCGGCTCCGCGCCGCCGGACTGGTCGCGGCCCGCCCGCGCCACCCGTACGTCGAGTACTCGCTGTCGGTCGAGCGCCTCCACGAGGTCGGTCGGATGCTCGACCTGCTCGAGCGGGCCAGGGAGGAGCCCGAGCGGCTGCCGGGCCCCGACGGCGAGGCGCTGCCCGCCTATGACGCAAGGACGCTGCGAGCGTTCGTCCAGGACGGCCGGCTGCTCTCGATCCCGGCCCAGGAGAAGAAGCGGCTCGTCGTCCTGCGCTGGCTTCTGGAACGGTGCTTCGCCGAGGATCGCCCGTACCCCGAGGGCGAGGTCAACGAGCGGATCGCGGCCATCCACCCGGACACCGCCGCGCTCCGCCGCCACCTCGTCGAGCACGGCCTCATGACGCGGGCCCGAGGCGTCTACCGGCGCGCTTGATCGCGGCCAGGGTCGGGCGCGCGTCGGGCGAGCGACGGCCTCCACCCGACGACCGAGGGGAGCCGCCCCGAGCGAGGCGGCCTACGGATCGGTCAGCGCTTCCCGTGCCCGTTCTTGCCGGGCGTGTAATCGCCGGCGATGATGGGCTCGATGATCCCGTAGTCGCCGTCCCGGCGCCGGTAGAGGACGTTCAGGCGCTCGCTCTCCGCGTTGACGAACAGGAAGAACGAGTGGCCGAGCTCGTCCATCTCGGCGAGCGCGTCCTCCTCGAACATCGGCTCGATCGCGAAGCGCTTCGTCTTGACGACCCGCCGCTCCCGGCCCGGCTCCGCCGTCCCGTCGGCGAGCTTGGCCAGGATCGCCTTCTCCTCGAGCGGCCGGGCCCGCAGCCGCGGCCTCTCCTTGTGCTCGACGGCCTGCCGTTCGACCCGGTCGACGACCGCGTCGAGGGCGGCCTGGTACGTGGGACCGGTCGCATGACTCCGGATGGTCTGTCCGTCGATCACCAGGGTGACCTCGACGATGTGCGCATCGACGACGCTCCGGTGCTGCTCGTTGGAGAGCTCCACGATGGCGTCGCTTCGGTCGTCGAGCATCCGCTCGAGGCGTCCCAGCTTGCGTTCGGCGTAGACGCGGACGCGATCCGGGACCTCGATGTTCTTACCCTTGACGATCGTCCTCACGGTCGACCTCCCTGAGCCCCCTGGGCGCGACGCGCGGATCGAAAGGGATGTCCGGGCACGTCGCGTCTGGCGGGGCCCACGTCGCCTCGAGTATAGCCACGGCCCCTTGCCGGCCCACCCACCCGACGGACCGAACGACGGGAGCGGATGGTCCCGAACGTCCGCTTCTCCGGGCCGGCCTCAGCGCTCGCGCGCCACCGCCACGGCCGAGACCCCGATCGCGCCGGCCGAGCGCAGGACGGCGGCACAGGCGGCCAGCGTCGAGCCGGTGGTGACGATGTCGTCGACCAGGACCGGCCACCGGCCACGGAGCGTCGACGGTGGGACGCCCGGTCGGAGCCCGAACGCACCCGCCACGTTGCCCGCCCGGGCCGCGCGGTCGAGGTGGAACTGGGCGACCGTCGCTCGTCGGCGCTCCAGGGCCTCCGCGCAGGGGAGCCCGAGCCACGAGGCGGCGGCGCGAGCGATCAGGACGGCCTGGTCGTAGCCGCGCTCCCGCGCCCGGTCGGCGTGGACCGGCACCGGCACGAGGACGTCCCCGCCGGCGCCGGCTCGTCGCCAGCGGCTCGCGATGGCCGACCCGAGGACGGCGGCCGACCGCCGCTCCCCGCCGTACTTCAGGGCGTGGATCGCCCCGCGGACGGGCCCCTCGAACGGGGCGCACCACTCCAGCTGGAGGAGCGGAGCGGGCAGGTCGAACGGCAGGCCGATCGGGACGCCAGGCGGCCGGTCGAGCCCGGCCTCGAGCGACGACCGACAGGCCGCGCAGAGGACGGCGCCCTCGCGGCCACAGCCGGCGCAGCTCGGGGGGAGCGCGAGGTCGAGGACGAGGGTGATGGCACCGCGGAGGCGGCCTCGTGGAGGCGGCATCCGTCGAGTGTCGCAACGAGCGCTTCACCACGAATCAACGGCAACCTGCGCGTCGCGGGCCGCCGGCTCCGCCGCTCGCCTTCGGTCGGGTGGACCCGCCCCCGTCAGGTCCGCTCGAGGACGATCCGGTCGCCGACCCGGGTGCCGGTCGCCTCGATCGTGCCGGCCGGCAGCTCCAGGCAGCCCTTCGCCCCTCGGACGAGCGGGACGATCCCCCGCCAGGCGGGGAGCGATGAGCGGACCGCGAGGACGGTCCGCTCGCCTTCGGCACGCTCCGGTCCCACGAACACGGCGTCGATCGGGAAGCGCATGAACATCATGTGGATCCCGTTGGCACCGGGCAACCAGAGGCCGTCGCCCGGCTCCAGCCCGGGACGGCCCATGAGGCCCATGAGCCTGGCCCAGAAGTCGCCGGCGACCTCGATCCGCTCGCCCAGGCTCGCGCCGCGGGTCATGTTGCGGGCGGTGAGGAGCTGCACCTGGGCCACCGCGGCCCCTGGCGCGTCGCGACCGGTCATCGGGCCGAGGGCCGGGCTGTCCTGAGGGTGGAGGGGCGGCCGGCTCACACCTTCAGGTTCTTGATGATGAGGATCAACGCCGGCCCGAGGATGACGATGAACAGCGAGGGGAAGATGCACCCGACGAGCGGGAAGAGCATCTTGATCGGCGCCTTCGCCGCCTGCTCCTCGGCGCGCTGCCGGCGTTCGATCCGCAGCTGCTCGGACTGGACCTGCAGCACCTTCGAGATCGAGACGCCGAGCTGCTCGGCCTGGATGATCGCCCCGACGAAGTTCGTCAGGGCGGGCACCTCGGTGCGCGGGATGATGTCGCGCAGCGCGTCCCGGCGCGGCTTGCCGACGCGGACCTCGGCCAGTGCCCGGCGGAACTCGTCGACGAGCGGGCCCTTCATCTTCTCGACGACCTTGCCGAGCGCGGCATCGAAGCCGAGGCCGGCCCGGACGGAGATCGTCAGCAGGTCGAGGGCGTCCGGGATCCCCAGCAGGATCGCCTTCTGGCGCTTGCGGACACGTCCGCCCAGCCAGAACTCGGGCGCGATGTAGCCGATGACGCCGCCGGCGGCGGCGAGGACCAGGTTGAGCGGCCAGCCGGTCGAGATCAGGAACGTGAAGAGGAGGAAGAAGAGGATCGCGGCGACGACGACGCCGACGGCCTTGATGCCCAGCCAGTCGGCGACGCGGAGGTCGCCCGGATTGCCGGCCAGGGCCAGCCGCCGCTCGGTCGTCTCGGCGAACGACTGGCTGGTCATCCGCGAGACCCTGGCCGAGAGCTGGCTGGCGAGCGGCCGCAGGGTCCGCTCCAGGAACGGCTGCTGGAGCTCGAGCTCCTCGAGGTTCTTCGCCTGCATCGAGCCAAGCTGGTCGAGCCGGGCCTGGACAGGGTCGACCGGCGGCCGGGTCGTGAGCCCGAGGATGATGAGGAGGACCGCCAGCGCAGCCGCGCCGGCGACGACGATGGGCAGGATCTGGTCGGGCGTCATCTCAGACCTCGATGTCCACGATCCGCCGGATCAGCATGAAGCCGATCAGCATCGCGACCAGCCCGACGCCCAGGATGATCACGCCGGCGGGGAGGCCGCCGATGCTCACGGCCGAGTCGAACATGGGCTGCAGGAAGTTGGGCGCTGCGATGAACAGGAAGGCCGCCAGCGCGAACGGCAGGAATCCGACGACATAGCCCGACAGCCGCTGCTGCGCCGTCAGTGTCCGGATCTCGCCCTGGATGCGGATCCGCTCGCGGATCGTGAACGCGATCGAGTCGAGGATCTCGGCCAGGTTGCCGCCGACGGTGTGCTGGATCGAGATGGCCGTCGCCATCAGCTCGAGGTCGTCCGAGCGCACCCGGCGGACCATGTTCTCGAGCGCCTGGTCGAACGGCAGGCCCAGGTTGACCTCGCGGATGACCCGGCTGAACTCGAGTGAGATCGGCGGCCGCGTCTCCCGGACCACCATCTCGATCGCCTGGAGGAACGACGAGCCGGCCCGCAGGGCGTTCGCGATGAGCGTGATCGTGTCGGGCAGCTGCTTGTTGAAGGCGCCGAGCCGGCTGCTCTTCCGGCGGTTGAGCCACAGGCGCGGCAGGATCGCGCCCACGAAGGCGGCGCCCAGGAGCGCGAGTGGGTGAGCGAGCGTCGGCAGGACGAGCGAGAAGACCACGAAGACGATCGGGAGCCCCACGATCGCGCCACCCCAGAGCAGCAGGAACTCGCTCGGCTTGAGTTTCAGGTCGGCGCGCGCCAGGTCGCGCGAGAGGTTGGCCCCGAAGTCGCGCTGCTCGACGACCTTGTTCAGCTGCGCAAGCGCCTGGCTCTGCGCGAGCAGGTCGGCGATCTGGCCCTGGCCGCTCGCGGCGGTCGGCTTCTCTTCGCGCCCGGAGGCGTAGCGCTCGAGCCGGGCCGAGATGCCGGACGAGCTGCCGCTCGTCGCGATGCCGACCGCGATCAGCAGGATCGCGGCGGCGGCGACGGCGGCGACGAGCAGCGGTGACAGCGTCGGCATCGCGCGTCCTTCCCCGCCTAGAAGTTGAACCCGAAGAGGCCGGGCGGCAGGTGGATGCCCATGACCTCGAACTTCTCGACGAACTTGGGGCGGATACCGGTCGGCTTCAGCCGGCCCTGGATCTTGCCCTCGACGACGCCCGTCTGCTCGAAGACGAAGACGTCCTGCATGACGATGACATCACCCTCCATGCCCTGGACCTCGGTGATGTTGGTGATCTTGCGGGTGCCGTCCTTGAGCCTGGCCTGGTGGACGATCAGGTCGACCGCCGAGGCGATCTGCTCGCGGATCGCCCGCAGCGGCAGGTCCACGCCGGCCATCAGGACCATCGTCTCGAGACGGCTGAGCATGTCCCGCGGGCTGTTCGCGTGGCCGGTCGACATCGAGCCGTCGTGGCCGGTGTTCATGGCCTGGAGCATGTCGAGCGCCTCGCCCGAGCGGCACTCGCCGACGATGATCCGGTCGGGGCGCATCCGGAGGGAGTTGCGCACGAGCTCGCGGATCGGGATGGCGCCCCGCCCCTCGATGTTGGGCGGGCGCGACTCGAGGGTCACGACGTGCTCCTGGCGGAGCTGCAGCTCGGCCGCGTCCTCGATCGTGATGATCCGCTCGTCGTTCGGGATGAACGAGGAGAGGACGTTGAGGGTCGTGGTCTTGCCCGAGCCGGTGCCGCCCGACACGAAGATGTTGAGGCGGGCCTCGACGCACGCCTTCAGGAAGTCGAACATCTCGGGCGTCGCGGTGCCGAACCGGATGAGGTCGTCGACGGTGAACGGCGAGGCCGAGAACTTCCGGATCGTGATGACGGGACCGACGAGCGACAGCGGGGGGATGATGGCGTTGACGCGCGACCCGTCGGTGAGGCGGGCGTCCACCATCGGGCTCGACTCGTCCACGCGGCGACCGATCGGGGCGATGATCCGGTCGATGATCCGCATGACGTGGTCGTCGTTCTGGAACACGACGTTGGTGAGCTCGAGCTTGCCGCTCCGCTCGATGTAGACCTGGCGCGG
>JAPVSP010000049.1:0-2728 GCA_047519685.1 Chloroflexota bacterium | reverse complement strand
GCCGAGATCGAGACGGGAACGGGCGAGGTGCTCCCGGGCGCCGAGGAAGCCCCGCCACCGAGCGGCCCCGCCGAGATCGAGACGGGAACGGGCGAGGCGCCTCCATCGGCCGGGCGATCCTCCTCGGAGGTGGACTGAGATGGTCCGGATCGCGATCGATCCGATCACCCGGATCGGTGGTCACCTCCGGGTCGAGGTCGAGGTCTCGGGCGGGGTCGTCACCGACGCCTGGAGCTCGGGAACGGTCTTCCGCGGGATGGAGCTCATCCTCAAGGGCCGCGATCCGCGCGATGCCTGGCTGTTCGCCCAGCGGGTCTGCGGCGCGTGCACGACCGTCCACGCGCTGGCATCGGTCCGGGCCGTGGAGAACGCCCTCGGCGTGACGATCCCCCGGAACGCCCGGCTGATCCGCAACCTCCTGGCGGGATCGCAGTACGTGCTCGATCACGTCGTCAGCTTCTACCATCAGAACGCGCTCGACTGGGTCGACGTCGTCGCGGCGCTCGGCGCCGACCCGGCCGACACCGCCCGCCTCGCCCAGTCGATCAGCGACTGGCCGAACTCGAGCGAGTCGTACTTCGCGGGCGTCCGGGCGAAGCTCAGGGCGGTCGTCGACTCGGGCCAGCTCGGCCCATTCGCGAACGGCTACTGGGGCCATCCCGCGTACAAGCTGCCGCCGGCCGCCGACCTGATGGCCGTCGCGCACTACCTCGAGGCGCTCGACTGGCACCGCGACGTCAGCCGGATCCACACCCTGCTGGGGGGGAAGAACCCGCACCCGCAGACGTTCCTCGTGGGCGGCATGGCCCTGTCGCCGGAGTGGGGCGGCCCGAAGGCCGCCGGGCCGAAGGAGCATCCCCAGCAGGTCGAGCGGAACTCGCCGAACGCGCTGGGTCCTCGCGGCCTGTCCGACATCTCCGAGCTCATCGCCAGGGCCAAGAGATTCGTCGACCAGGTCTATCTGCCGGACGTCCTCACGATCGGCGCCCACGACGAGGACTGGGCGGGCATCGGCAAGGGGATCGGCAACTACCTGTCCTACGGCGAGTTCCCGGAGGACGACGCCATCCAGCCAGCGCTCCTCCTGCCGAAGGGCCGGATCATGGACCGCGCGCTGACCACGGTCCAGCCGGTCGACCAGGCCAGCGTCGGTGAGACGGTCGCGCACGCCTACTACACGTACGACGGCGGTGACCAAACCCTCAAGCATCCCTTCGACGGTCAGACCCAGCCGAAGTACGCCGGGCCGCCGCCGCCCGTCGCGACGCTTGAAGGCTCGGAGAAGTACAGCTGGCTCAAGGCTCCCCGATACCAGGAGCAGCCGATGGAGGTCGGACCGCTGGCGAGGGTGCTGGTCGCCTACGTCCAGGGCCAGGGCGACGTCAAGGCCGCGCTCGATAACGTCATCGACAAGCTCGGCGCCGGGCCCGCGGCGCTCTTCAGCACCTTCGGCCGGACGATCGCCCGAGCGGTCGAGGCGCAGGTCGTCGCCACCCGGCTCGATGGATGGCTGAGGGAGCTGACCAACAACCTCGCGACGGGCGACCTGGCGGTCGTCGACCTCGCGGCCTGGGATCCTGGCACCTGGCCACGCGAGGCGCAGGGTCGGGCGCTCGTGGAGGCATCCCGGGGTGCCGTCGGCCACTGGGTCAGGATCCGGGACCAGGCGGTCGACCACTACCAGATCGTCGACGCGAGCACCTGGAACGGCTCGCCCCGAGATGCGAGCGGCCGCCGCGGAGCGTTGGAGGAGGCGCTGGTCGGGACGCCGGTCGCGGATCCCCGCAAGCCCGTCGAGATCCTGCGGACCGTCCACTCGTTCGACCTGTGCACGGCCTGCGCGGCCCACATGTACGACGCGGAGGCCGGCGGTCCGGTCGAGATCCGGGTCCGTCCCGGGGGAGGCGGACGGTGACCGCCCTGTCCGAGCCCCTCGTCGCCTCGCCGCCGGCCGACGCCGCGATCCTGCCCGAGGTGCCCGATCGCCGGCGCCGCCTCTACGTCTGGCAGCTCCCGGTCCGGCTCACCCATTGGGTCACCGCCGGATGCATCGTGGTCCTGAGCCTCACCGGTGGCTACATCGCCGATCCGTTCCTCATCCCGCCCGGCGGCTCGGTCATGACGACGGTCCGCGTCATCCACATGGCGGCCGCGATCACGCTTCTCGTGTCCGGGCTCCTTCGGACGTTCTGGCTCCTCGTCGGCAACCGCTTCTCACGCTGGTCGGCGTTCTTCCCGACGTCGCGGTACCAGGCCACCGAGGTCGTCCGACAGGCCGGCTTCTACATGTTCCTGCGAAGGGAGATCCCGCCGATCCTGGGTCACAACCAGCTCGCCGCCGCCGCCTATCTCGTCCTCTGGTTCCTGCTCCTCGTCGAGACCGTGACGGGGTTCGCCCTGGACGGACTCCTCGGTACCGAGCCCGGGGCGACGCTCTTCTGGTGGCTCCGGGAGCTGCTGGGGCCACAGACGGTGAGACTGATCCATCACCTGTCGATGTGGGCGATCCTCGCGATCGCCCTGTTCCACGTCTACAGCTCGGTCCTCGTCGACCACCTGGAGAAGAACGGATTGCTGTCGAGCATCTTCAGCGGCTACAAGTTCGTCACCCGGGAGGAGATCCTCGAGGCCCGCGACGGCGGCCCCGAGGTGGCGGAGCTGGCCGAGTGAGCGGCGGGGAGGCAGGGGCTGCGTCATGAGGATCCCGATCGATCGCGCGGTCAAGGCT